>JAHFQQ010000149.1 GCA_023259235.1 Polaromonas sp.
TCCTGGCTATTGAAGTCCATGCTTTCATGGCGCATGCTGCGCGATGAGGTCGGCGAGGTTGAGTCGGCACTGCGGCATTCGCTGCCCGCCGGGCGCGAACGCCTGTCGTGGCTGGTTAGCCGCGATACGGATACGCTAAGTGAGAGCGAAGTACGCGAAAGCGCGATTGAGTCGCTGGCTGAAAACCTCAATGACTCGGTGGTGGCGCCGATTTTCTGGTTTGTGCTGTTCGGCCTGCCGGGCGCCGCTGCTTATCGTTTTGCCAACACTGCCGATGCGATGTGGGGCTATCGTGGCCTGCGCCATGGCGTGAACTGGGAATGGGCCGGCAAGTGGGCCGCCTGGGCCGATGATATGCTGTCGTGGCTGCCGGCGCGGCTCACGGCATTGTTTCTTGCGCTTGCAGCGGGAGGCCTGCCGTTTAAAACCCTTGGCCGCGAAGCCCGCAAAACGCCGTCCCCCAACAGCGGCTGGCCCATGGCCGCCATGGCGCTGGCGCTGGGAGTGGCCTTGCGCAAGCCCGGTGTTTACACGCTCAACCCGTTGGGTCGCTCGCCTGGAGCAGCCGACACGCTGCGCGCACAAAAATATGCATCAAAAGCGCTTGTAGCCCATGTTTTATGGGCGCAAGCAGCTATTCTTTTAATAGTAATTGCAAGAGATTCATGACAACGTACCAGTCCGGCTTCGCGCGTGTTCATGGTGGCCCCGACCAGCATGGCGTGCCGCTTTATGACTTTTCGACCAACAGCAACGCCTGCGGACCATGCCCCGCTGCGCTGGCCGCCGTGCGGCAAGCCGATGCGACCCAGTACCCCGACGCCAGCTACACCGTCTTGCGCCGGGAGTTGGCCGCATTTTACGGCGTGGACGTGCAGCGCGTGGTGCTGGCGGCCAGTGCCAGTGAGTTCATTTTTCGCATCACGGCGATGGTGGCGCAGTGGGGCGGGCGCGCCGTCTGGCTACCGCTGCACAGTTACGGCGACTACGCGCAAGCGGCCCGCGTGCACGGGCTGGCGTCGGTGGCAGACGCAGGCCAGGCGCAGCTACTCTGGGCCTGCGAGCCTTCTAGTCCGCTGGGCGCGGCGCAGGCGAGTCTGGGTGAGCTGGTCGATCAGCGTGGGGCAGCCACCATCGTCGTGATCGACGGAGCCTACGAACCCTTGCGCCTGAGTGGCACGCCCACGCTGACGGCGGCGCAACTGCAAACCGTCTGGCAACTCTGCACACCCAACAAGGCACTGGGCCTGACCGGCGTGCGTGCCGCCTATGCGATTGCGCCCGTCGGAGCTGAAGACGCTGTCGCCATGCTGGAGCAGCTTTGCCCATCCTGGCCCGTCGGCAAACACGGCGTGGCCATGCTGCAAGCCTGGAGCCATGCCGACGTGCAGACCTGGCTGGCCGACAGTCTTGCCACTTTGCGTGAATGGAAAGCACGGCAAATCGCCCTGTGCGAATCAATGGGCTGGGCCTGCCTGCCAAGCGACACCAATTTTTTCTGTACGCGCCCTCCGTTACCAGCGGTCATAACCTTGCTGCAGGTGCTGGAAGCGCTGCGGACCCAAGGCATCAAGCTGCGCGACACCAGGTCTTTCGGCTTGCCCGGCCATGTGCGCATCAGTGTTCAGCCGCCCGCTGCGCAGGACGCGTTGCGCAATGCGTGGCAACAACTCATTAAGGCAAGTCAATGAGAGCAAAAAGCGTCATGGTTTTAGGCACCACCAGCGGAGCCGGCAAGAGCTGGCTCACCACCGCGCTGTGCCGCCACTACGCCCGCCAGGGCCTCAAGGTTGCGCCCTACAAGGCGCAAAACATGAGCAACAACGCTCGCGTGGTTGCCGGCGGCGAGATCGGAAGCGCGCAGTATTTTCAGGCGCTGGCGGCCCGCGCTGTGCCCGAGGTGCGCATGAACCCGCTGCTGCTCAAGCCCGAAAAAGACACGCAAAGCCAGGTCGTGCTGATGGGCCAGGTCAACGCCGAGCTGTCTCGCATGGAATGGCGTGGCCGCAGCGCCACGGTCTGGCCCGTGGTGGCGCAGGCGCTGGACGAGCTGCTGGCCGAGAACGACGTGGTGGTGATGGAAGGCGCAGGCTCGCCCGCCGAGATCAACCTCAAGTCCAGCGACATCGTCAACATGCGCGTGGCGCAGCACGCCCATGCCGCCTGCCTGCTGGTGACCGACATCGACCGGGGCGGCGCGTTTGCCCATCTCTACGGAACCTGGGCCATGCTGGACGAGGCCGAACGTCAGCTGATCAGGGGCTTTGTGCTCAACAAGTTTCGCGGTGATGCGACGCTGCTGGCACCCGGCCCGCAGATGCTGCAAGACCTGACCGGCGTGCCGACAGTCGCCACGCTGCCGATGTGGTGGCAGCATGGCCTGCCCGAAGAGGACGGCGTGTTTGATGTGGCCCCCACGCTCGGCACTGGCGTGTCCTCGCTGCCCCCCGAGGGGGCCCTCGCGGCTTGGGGCGGTCCGGCGCCGCTCACGCAGTGGAAAACCATTGCTGTCGTCGCCTACCCGCGCATCAGCAACCTCGATGAATTCCAGCCGCTGAAAAATGTGCCCGGCGTGCGCCTGAAATGGGTGCGTAGCCCGGCGGAGCTGGTCGATGCCGACTGGATCATCCTGCCCGGCTCCAAGGCCACCAGTGCAGATCTGGCCTGGCTGCGCGCGCAGGGGCTGGACCAGGCCATTGCCGCGCACGCCGGTCGGGGCGGCGCGGTGCTGGGCATTTGCGGCGGCCTGCAAATGCTGGGCGAAGCGCTGATCGACCCGCACGGCATCGACGGCAACGGCCGCGGCTTGGGGCTGTTGCCCGTCGTTACCGTGTTTGACGAGGCCAAAACCGTACGGCGCAAGCATGCCATCTTTGCAGCCATGCACGGACGCTGGGCCGCTTTGTCGGGCGTTGACGTGCAGGGCTATGAAATCCACCACGGCCAGACGGCACCGCACAGCGCCATGGCGAAGGCCGGCGACATCGCCCATCCAGTCATGCCGGACGGCCTGGCCTGGCAAAACGCCGTCGGCAACGTGCTGGGCCTGTATCTGCATGGAATGTTCGAAGACCCGCGTGCGCTGCAGGCCCTGTTTGGCGCTGCCACGCCCACGCTCGACTCCGTGTTTGACGGGCTGGCGGATTACATCGAGCGGCATTTTGATCCGGGTGTACTGCAATCCCTGATCCAGCCGGCTGCCTCGCGGTAGAAATTTTCAGTCCGCCATTTTTTAACCACAACACAAACCCGCCATCATGAACTTCACCATTCCTTCCATTCCCGATCTGTCCGATAGCGCGCTCACCCAACGCCTGCAGCACAAGCTGGACAACAAGACCAAGCCGTTGGGATCGCTTGGTCGCCTTGAGGCCCTGGCGCTCCAGTTGGGCGTGATCCTGGGCAGCGAGACGCCCGAGTTGCGTGTGCCGCAGATGGTGGTGTTTGCCGGCGACCACGGCCTGGCCGCGCGCGGCGTCTCGGCTTACCCGAGTGACGTGACCTGGCAGATGGTGGAGAACTTTCTCGCCGGTGGCGCCTGCGTGAGCGTGCTGGCGCGCCAGCATGGCCTGGCCCTCACGGTGGTGGATTGCGGCGTGCGCCACGATTTTGCGCCGCGCGACGGTTTGCTTGTCCGCAAGATCGCGCCCGGCACTGCCGATGCCTGCGCTGGCCCGGCCATGACGGCCGCCCAGCGCGATCAGGCCATGGCCAACGGACAGGACATCGTCAAGGGCTTGCCCGGCAACGCGCTGCTGCTTGGCGAAATGGGGATTGGCAACACCTCGGCGGCCTCGCTGCTGCTGGCCCGTCTGGCAGGCCTGCCCATTGCCGACTGCACGGGTGCGGGAACCGGGCTGGATGACGCAGCGGTGGCGCGCAAGGTTGTCGTACTGCAAGAGGCGTTGCTCCGGCACGCTGACGTCAGTGCGCCACTGGAAGCGCTCGCCGCCTTTGGCGGCTTCGAAATCGCCACCATGGTGGGTGCCGTGCTTCAGGCCGCGCACGAGCGGCGCGTCATCGTTGTGGACGGCTTCATTGCCAGCTCGGCCGTGCTTGTCGTGCAGGCACTGGAGCCGCAGGTGATGCAGCGCTGCGTATTTGCCCATCGCTCTGGCGAGCGCGGCCACGCGCTCATGCTGGCCCACCTGGGGGCGCAGCCGCTGCTCGAGCTGGGGCTGCGTCTTGGCGAGGGTTCAGGCGCTGCGCTGGCCTGGCCGCTTTTGCTGTCTGCCTGCGCCGTGCTGCGCGAGATGGCGAGTTTCGAGTCGGCCGGCGTGGCGGAAAAGTCAGCACATCAGGGTGCTTCGTGATGAACTTTATCCGGCACTATTTGCTTGCGCTGCAGTTCTTCACCCGCATTCCGGTGACGGGGCGCCTGGCCGCATGGGCGGGATACAGCCCCGCCATGCTGCGTGCCAGCGCCGCCCACTTTCCGGGCGTCGGCTGGCTGGTTGGCTTGCTGGCGGCGCTGCTTTTCGCGGGGGTGCAGTTGCTGCTGCCCGATGCCCGAGGCACACCGCTGGTAGCGGCGGTGCTCAGCACCGTGTTCACGGTGCTGCTGACCGGCGCATTTCATGAAGACGGCCTGGCGGATGTGGCTGACGGTTTGGGCGGGACGCCTGAGCGCAGCCGCGCGCTGGAGATCATGAAGGACTCACGGGTCGGTGCATTTGGCGCCGTGGCGCTGGTACTGGTTTTGCTGGCCAAGGTGTCCCTGCTGGCGCTGCTGGGTGATGTGGATATCCAGCTGGCATGCGTCGGATTGTTGGCCGCGCATGTGGTTTCGCGCACTCTGCCGCTGCTGCTCATCAGGGTTCTGCCTTATGTCGGTGACAGTGCTGCTTCCAGGTCAAAGCCGTTGGCCGACCAGATCAGTCTGGCCGGCCTGCTGGCCGCCTTCGCGTGGTTTTTTATTCTCTTGGCCTTTGTGGCATGGCTCTATGGTGCTGCCATCCTGATAGCGCCGCTGATCACCGCCGGGCTGGCCTGGCTCTGGATGTGGCGACTGTTCGCGCGCCGGTTGCAAGGGTTTACCGGCGACTGTCTGGGGGCCACGCAGCAGGTGTGTGAGGTTGCGTTTTATTTTGGCTTGGCCCTGTCCGCATGAAGCTCTGGCTGGTGCGCCATGCGCGTCCCCTGGTCGATGACGGCGTCTGCTACGGGGCCAGCGATGTGCCGGCTGACCAGGCAGCCACGCTGGCCTGCGCCCGCGCGCTGGCCGCGGCGCTGCCGCAAGGGATTTGCGTGCTGACCTCGCCGCTGCAACGCTGCGAGCAGCTTGCGCTTTGCCTGCGGGAACTCAGGCCAGACCTGGTGCCGTTGCGCGATGCGCGCCTGGCCGAGATGGACTTTGGCTGCTGGGAGAAGCAGCGCTGGGACGCTATTGCGCAATCTGCCTTTGACCAATGGATGGCCCAATTCGGCGACTGGCGCTTTGGCGGCTGCGAGAGCGTGCACGAGGTGCTCAAGCGCACCGCCGCGGTATTGGCTGATACCGCGCAACAGGCAGATGAGGCCGTCTGGATTACCCACGCCGGCATCATCCGCTGCATGTCGCTGCTGGCGCAAGGCATCACTCATATCGAGCGGGCAGACCAGTGGCCGGTTGATGTGCCTGGTTTCGGGCAGTGGCGGCAACTGCAGCTTGCGTGAAACCTGCATCAGGCGCCAGCCGGCGATTCTGCCCTGGTCAGTCCCGCGCCCTGCGCGGGACTGACCAGGGCAGCTTAAACTCACCCACATGCTTCAGTCCGGTCGGGCCTGGCGCCCGCTGCGCGTGCAGCCAGCCGCCGGGACGGGAACCACGCTGCGCTGTTTCTTCAACCCCTTTTCGTCCGTGACCACCGTCCCATCAACCCTTTCCGCGGCGATGCGGCGTTCCATCCTGCTGCTGTCCATGGCCAGCTTCGCCAGCATGTCGGCGCAGCGCATTTGTGATGCCATGCTGCCCGAGTTGTCGCGCGTGTTTGCCGTCAGCCTGGCGCAGGCCGCGCAGGTGGTGTCGATTTTTGCCATCACCTACGGTGTGTCGCAGTTGTTCTACGGCCCGCTGGGCGACCGGCTCGGCAAGTTCCGCGTCATTACCTTTGCCACCCTGGGAAGCTGCGTGGGCAGCGCGCTTGCCGTTTTTGCCGGCAGCCTGGAGGCGCTGGTGTTCGCGCGTCTGCTGACGGCCCTGGCGGCGGCTGCGCTCATTCCGCTTTCAATGGCCTGGGTCGGCGACGCGGCGCCGCCCGACCAGCTTCAGGAAATGCTCACGCGCACCGGGCTGGGCAGCACGCTGGGCATTGCGGGCGGGCAACTGGTTGGCGGCCTGCTGACCGACGCGCTGGGCTGGCGCTGGGCCTTTGCCTTCCTCGCGCTGCTGTTCTGCGTGGTCGGCTCGCTGCTGTACATGGACTTTCGCCGGCAGCAGGCCGCGCCCTTCATGGCCGCGGCGCACAGCCCGCAGCCGGCGCGCCCCGGCTTTGTGAAGCAGGCGCTGATCATCATCACCGGTCCCTGGTCGCGTGTCATCCTGCTGCTGGCCTTTGTCTAAGGCGCGGCTGGTTTCGGTGTGCTGGCCATCTGGGCCTCGCACCTGCACGGCGCGCTGGGCCTGTCGCTGACGACAGCCGGCGCCATCGTGGCGCTGTTCGGTCTGGGCGGCGTGCTTTACATGGCCGCAGCCCGGCCTCTGATCCGCCGCTTTGGCGGGCCCGCTCTGGTGCTGCCGGGCACCGCCATCATGGCTCTGGCGTCGCTGGTGGTGGGCTTGACGCCGCACTGGCTGCCGGCCATTCCAGCCAGCCTGCTGGCGGGATTCGGCTTTTTCATGTTTCACAATGTCATGCAGGCCAACGCCGCCCAGATGGCCCCTGGCGCGCGCGGCACGGCCGTGTCGCTTTTCGCTTCTTTCCTGTTTCTGGGCCAGTCGGTCGGCGTGGTGGCGGCCGCCAGCCTGATGGAGCATATCGGCACCGGCGCGGTCGTCGTACTGGGCGGTGCCGCGATGCTGGCCGCGGGCATGGTCCTGGCTTGGGCGCTACAGCGGCGCGGGAGAGTCAGGAAATGATGGTCAAATCCTCCTTCAACCAAGATGTACACTGGGATAAAAGCTACACATTTGGTAGCAAGCAGGGCGCTAACTGCATGACGCATACTGTAGGGATCATGGCTACCGCGCCCCGAAAGACCAGAAAGAAAAGCCCGCCAGCCGCCGTCGGCGCCGCCAAGGCCAGGTCTCGCGCCGAACCACGATCCCCAGCTACACCGCGCAGCCACCATTACCATGTCTATGTGATCGAGCTGTCGGACGAGGTATGGAACTTGGGGCGCTTTCGTCGCGCCAACCCGGACTACCAGCTCGGCAAGCCGTTTGTCTATGTGGGCATGACGGGGCTGGACCCCGATGTTCGTTTTGACAAGCACAAGGCCGGGGTCCAGGCCAATGGGTATGTGCTCAGGTACGGTGTTCGCCTGCTGCCCGGGCTGTATGCGATGTACAACCCGATGCCGTACGAAGGCGCGCGCGACATGGAGGTCGAGTTGGGAATTGCGCTGCGGGAGCTGGGGTACGGGGTTTGGCAAGCCTAGCGACCTTGCTCCCGAATACGGTTCCCTGCAGGCGATTCCAGGGAACCCTCAACACCTGCGCCGGCACGCGCTGACCTGAACCGGACTCACGGTTGGCTTGGGTCTGCAAGCCCGCAGTCCGTCCATGCGCTTGTGCAGCCGTCCTACACTTCCAGAATGCGTTCACCCCTAGAGTTTCGTATGATGAAAAAGGTATTGACCCGTGTCAAGCCGCTTGCTGCTGAAATTCGTCATTCCCTGCGCCATCCGACCCGGCGCGGCGTCGCGTTGTCACTGGCTGCCTTGCCGCTGCTGTTGCTGCTTTATGTCCTGGTCCTGATCCCCTTTACGCCGAGCATCAAGGACCTCAGAAAGGCCAAGTCCGAAAAACCCGCTATCGTGCTCTCGGCCGATGGCAAGGAACTGGCGGTGTTCAAGCGCGCCAACCGCGACTGGGTCAAGCTCGCCGACATCTCCCCCAAGGTGGTTGATGCGCTGATCGCCACGGAAGACCACCGCTTCTTCGAGCACCACGGCGTGGACCTGAGGCGGACGGCTTCGGCGGCGCTGCATTCCTTTTCTGGCGATCTCCAGGGCGGCTCGACCATCACGCAGCAGCTTGCCCGCAACCTTTACCCCGATCAGGTGGGCCGCGCGCAGACCCTGACGCGCAAGATCAAGGAAGCCATCACGGCCCTGAAAATCGAGGCGGTCTATTCCAAAAAAGAGATTCTGGAGACCTACCTCAACACCGTGCCGTTTCTCTACAACGCCTACGGCATCGAAATGGCGGCCCGTACCTACTTCGACAAGTCGGCTGACGAACTCGATGTGCTGGAGAGCGCCACGCTCATCGGCATGCTCAAGGGTACGAGCTACTACAACCCGGTGCTCAATCCGGAGCGCTCCGTGGAGCGTCGCAATCTTGTGCTTGCGCAAATGGTCAAGGACGGGAAGCTGGACCCGGCGAAGCTTGAA
>JAHFQQ010000351.1 GCA_023259235.1 Polaromonas sp.
ACCCGGTGGGTATCAAGTCGATCGAGCACGCCATCATCGACCGCGCATGGGCCGAGGGCTGGGTCACGCCACGCGTGGCGCTGCGCAAGACCGGCAAGAAAGTGGCGGTAGTCGGCTCCGGGCCGGCCGGCATGGCGGCGGCGCAGCAACTCGCGCGTGCCGGCCACGACGTGACCCTGTTCGAGAAGAACGACCGCATTGGCGGCCTGCTGCGCTACGGCATTCCCGACTTCAAGATGGAGAAGGTGCACATCGACCGGCGCATCGGGCAGATGCAAAAGGAAGGCGTGACGTTTCGCACCGGCGTGATGATCGGGCAGTTGCCCAAGGACTCGAAAGTCATCAACTGGGCCACGGAAACCATCACGCCCGAGCAGCTGCAAAAGGACTTTGATGCGGTGATGTTGACGGGCGGTGCCGAGCAGTCGCGCGATCTGCCGGTGCCGGGCCGTGAACTGGACGGCGTCCATTTCGCGATGGAATTCCTGCCGCAACAAAACAAGGTCAACGCGGGCGACAAGGTCAAGGGGCAAATCCGTGCGGACGGCAAGCATGTCATCGTGATCGGCGGCGGCGATACCGGCTCCGACTGTGTCGGCACCAGCAACCGCCATCGGGCCGCGAGCGTGACGCAGTTCGAACTGCTGCCGCAACCTCCGGTTGAAGAAAATCGGCCCATGACCTGGCCGTATTGGCCGATCAAGTTGCGTACCAGTTCCAGCCATCAGGAGGGTTGCGAGCGTGAGTTCGCCATATCGACCAAGGAATTGATCGGCGAAAAGGGCAGAGTTACCGGCTTGAAAACGGTCCGTGTGGACTGGAAAGACGGCAAGATATTTGAAGTGCCCGGCTCGGAGCAAACCTTGAAGGCCGATTTGGTGTTGCTGGCCATGGGTTTTGTCTCGCCAGTTGCGTCCGTTCTGGAGGCGTTCGGCGTTGAGAAGGATAATCGGGGCAATGTCAAGGCAAGCACTGACTTCACAGGCGGCTATGCCACCAGCGTGTCGGGGGTGTTTGCCGCTGGAGACATCCGGCGCGGACAGAGTCTGGTGGTGTGGGCGATTCGCGAGGGCCGTCAGGCAGCCCGTGCAGTTGACGAATTTTTGATGGGCTGCAGCGAACTTCCCCGTTAACAGCCTGCTCTGGTCCGCACAATTTGTCCATGGGTGGATTCACAAAGCACATGCGTTGACTGCTTGCGTCGCGCGAAGGCCGCCAGGCCGCGGGTGCCATGGACGAGTTCCTGGCAAACTATGGCGATCCGCCACGCTTGAAAGCATAATCCCGTATGATCCACAAGCCGGAAAAACCCGGCTTTTGTTTTTTATGGCCTTACCTTCCACTGAATCGCTTGTTGAACTGCGCCACCTGACGTTTGGGTATGGCGAGCGCGTCATTCTCGACGATGTCTCGTTGTCGGTGCCGCGCGGCAAGGTGACGGCCCTGATGGGTGCGTCGGGTGGTGGCAAAACCACCATCCTGCGCCTGATTGGCGGCCAGAATCGGGCACAGTCCGGCGAACTGCTGTTTGACGAGCAGGACGTGACCCCCATGAACCAGCAGGAGATTTACGCCGCCCGGCGTCGCATGGGCATGCTGTTCCAGTTTGGCGCGCTGTTTGCCGATCTGAGTGTGTTCGAGAACGTTGCGTTTCCGTTGCGCGAGCATACCGGGTTGCCCGAGGCACTTATTCGCGACATCGTACTGATGAAACTCAATGCCGTGGGGCTGCGCGGCGCACGTGACCTGATGCCCAGCGAGGTATCGGGTGGCATGGCCCGGCGCATCGCACTGGCGCGCGCGATTGCCCTCGATCCCGAACTGGTGATGTATGACGAACCTTTTTCGGGGCTTGATCCCATCTCTCTGGGAACTGCTGCACGGCTGGTTCGCCACCTCAATGACAGCCTGGAGCTGACCAGCCTCTTTGTCTCGCACGAGCTTGAGCAGACCTTCGGGATTGCGGACCATGTGATTATTCTGGCCAATGGGAAAGTCGCCACCGAGGGGACGCCCGCGCAGGTGCGCGAAAGCGTCGACCCGCTGGTCTACCAGTATGTGAATGCCCTGCCTGATGGCCCGGTCCATTTTGACTACCCCGGCCTGACGGTCGAGGAAGACTTCGGCCCTGCTCGCACACCTGCATCCAGCCAGGCCGGAGCGTCATCATGAGCTGGTACAAGCCTTCGGATGTCGGCCTCGCTACCCGCGAAAAGCTGGCCAACCTGGGCTACGGCGCCCGGCTTTTCATACAATTGTTGGCGACTCTGGGTTCAAGCTTCAAGCGCTTTGGACTGGTGCGTGACCAGATCCACTTCCTGGGCAATTACTCACTGGCCATCATTGCCATCTCGGGCCTGTTTGTCGGTTTCGTGTTTGGCCTGCAGGGCTACTACACCCTTCTGCGCTTCGGGTCGACCGAAGCGCTTGGGCAACTGGTCACCTTTACGCTGGTGCGCGAGCTTGGCCCGGTGGTGACGGCTCTCTTGTTCGCAGGCCGGGCCGGGACCTCGTTGACGGCCGAGATTGGTCTCATGAAAGCGGGTGAGCAGATCAGCGTCATGGAA
>JAHFQQ010000150.1 GCA_023259235.1 Polaromonas sp.
GGCGAAGTCACCCGCCAGATGCTCGAACTGGCCCGGATTCAGCCAGGTCAGCGCATCCTGGACATCGCCGCCGGCGCAGGCGAACCGGCGGTCAGTGCCGCCGAACGAGTTGGCCCTGGCGGTTACGTGCTGGCGACCGACATCTCGGAAGGGATCGTTGAGCTTGCGCTCCAGGTCGCCCGTGAACGTGGACTCAAACAGATTGAGACGCGCGCCATGGACGGCGAGAAACTGGATCTCCCTGACGCTTCCTTTGATGCGGTGCTGTGTCGGCTCGGTCTGATGTATATGCCGCATCCTGTGACAGCGCTATGCGAGTGGCGCCGTGTTCTCAGACCGGGCGGTCGGGTCGCCGTCGCTGTCTTTTCCACGCCCGATCGAAACAGTTGGGGTGCTCTGCCCGCTTCCATCATCCGCCGGCGCGCGCAACTCCCGCCTCCCGTTCCGGGGCAACCCGGACCGTTCAGCCTTGGCGGTCCCGGGCTGCTCGAAAACGTCTTCCGCCAGGCCGGATTTGCCGACCCCGAGGTTCGCGCTGTGCCGGTGCCCCATGGAGCGGCCAGTGCCGCCGGGTACGTGCGGGTCGCCCGAGAGGCCTTCGGTGGATTCAATGCCATGATGGCTCACCTGCCCCCTCAAGAACGCGAGTCAGTGTGGAACGAAGTGGAAGGCGCAATGCGCAGTTTCGAATCGCCTGGCGGGTTCGAGGTGCCGGGTGAGTGCCTTGTCGGCGCGGCTACGAAGTGATCGTACGCAGACAGCTAACCATCAGTTGCAGCCGACCCGTTCGGGCGGGGCTTCGCCCGCCTGCACGGGCGGCTGAACTGAGGCGTTGAGCGGCTGGTTCGCGCTCAGGCGACCGTCTGGATCCGGTCTGATCCGCCATCGAGCGACACACACTGTCGCGGCACCCGGCCCGGCAGCGTTGAAGGTGCCCTTGAAACAGAGCGCTTGAGGTAGTTATTAGCATTCCAGCCCAATGAGTATGTACGTAGCATACTATTATTTTTATAGCTATCTGACGCTAAAAATCAAACGCCACGTTCAAAAAAATCCCGCACTGCCTGCGGATAAATGATGTGCTCCTGCGTCAGCACGCGCGCTGCCAGCGTGTCGGCGCTGTCGCCGGGAAGCACTGGCACCACGGCCTGCGCCAGAATGTCACCCTGGTCCAGCTCGCTCGTCACTTGATGCACGGTCGTGCCCGCCACCCGGCAGCCTGCGTCGATGGCGCGCTGGTGCGTGTTCAGGCCGGTAAAGGCTGGCAGCAACGAGGGATGAATATTGATCAGGCGGCCGGCGTAATGCTGCACAAAGCCGGGCGTGAGGATGCGCATGAATCCGGCCAGCACCACCAGCGCGGGCGCGTGCGGCTCAATGCGCGCCATCAGCGCCGCGTCAAAGGCCTCGCGCGATTCAAATGACTTGTGGGGCACCACCTCGGTGGCGAGCCCCAGGTCTTTGGCCAGCGTCAGCCCCCCGGCGGCGGCGTTGTTGCTGATGACGGCGGCAACGCGCACGCCCCACTTCTGCTGCCAGGCTTGTTTTTGCGCCGCCCGGGCAATGGCGACCATGTTGGAGCCGGTGCCGGAGATCAGGATGACGATATTTTTTTGTAAGCTTGCCATAAGCCTGTAGTTTAGAGTCTGCCTGGCGCCAGACCGCGCCGGGCCTTTATGTCCCACCTGGGACATAAAACCCGGCACGACCGTGCTAAAAATGCCAGAATCGGCTGCAGAATCTGCAGCAACCCCTCTGGAGACACAGCCCCATGGATTTAGCTTTCACCCTTGAAGAGCAGGCCTTCCGCGAAGAAATCCGCGCCTGGGTTCATGCCAACTTGCCGGCTGATATTTCACACAAGGTGCGCAACGCCCTGCGTCTGTCGCGTGACGACATGCAGCGCTGGGCCAAAATTCTCGGCAAGAAGGGCTGGCTGGGCCACGGCTGGCCCAGGGAATTTGGCGGCCCGGGCTGGAAGGCTGTGCAAAAACATTTGTTCGAGGAAGAATGCGCGCTCGCCGGTGCGCCGCGCGTGGTGCCGTTTGGCCCGGTCATGGTCGCGCCCGTCATCATGGCCTTTGGCGACGCCGAGCAGCAAAAACGCTTTCTGCCAGGAATCGCCAGCGGCGAGGTCTGGTGGAGCCAGGGCTATAGCGAGCCAGGCGCCGGCTCCGACCTGGCATCGGTCAAATGCCGGGCCGAGCGCGCCGGCAACAAATTCATCGTCAATGGCCAGAAAACCTGGACCACGCTGGGGCAATATGGTGAATGGATCTTTTGCCTGGTACGCACCAATACCGAAGGCAAGCCGCAAACCGGCATTTCATTTTTGCTGATCGATATGAAGTCGCCCGGCGTTACCGTGCGTCCGATCAGGCTGCTTGATGGCGAGTGCGAGGTCAACGAAGTCTGGTTCGACAACGTCGAGGTCCCGGCGGAAAACCTGATCGGCGAGGAAAACAAGGGCTGGACTTACGCCAAGTACTTGCTGAGCAACGAGCGCACCAACATTGCTGACGTGAACCGTTCCAAACGCGAGCTCGAACGCCTCAAGCGCATTGCAAAAGCCGAGGGGGTTTATGACGACATGCGATTCCGCGATGAGATTGCCAAGCTTGAAGTCGATGTGGTGGCGCTTGAAATGCTGGTGCTGCGCGTGCTCTCGGCTGAAAAATCCGGCAAGAACCCGCTCGACATTGCCGGCCTGCTGAAAATCCGCGGCAGTGAAATCCAGCAGCGCTACAGTGAACTCATGATGCTGGCCGCCGGCCCCTACAGTCTGCCTTTCATTCAGGAAGCCATGGAAGCGGGCTGGCAAGGCAACTTCCCGGGTGGCGCGCTGGCCAATGCGCCACTGGCTTCGACCTATTTCAATCTTCGCAAGACGACGATTTATGGCGGCTCCAACGAAGTGCAGCGAAACATCGTCGCGCAGGTCGTGCTCGGTTAATTGAACCGGATTTAAAGGACAAGCATCATGGATTTTGATTTCACGGACGAGCAGGAACAACTGCGCGATGCGGCGCGCAAGTGGGTCGACAAAGGCTACAGCTTCGAGCGGCGCCGCGGGATTGTGCAAGAAGGCGGCTTTTCACGTGACGCTTACGCGCAACTCGCCGGACTGGGCCTGTCGGGCCTCTACATTCCCGAGGCGCACGGCGGGCTCGGCATGGGTCCGGTCGAAGGCATGGTGGTGATGGAGGAGCTTGGGCGCGGCATGGTGCTGGAACCGCTCGCCCAGTCGCTGATGGCTGGCGCGGTGCTCGCGGGTTACGCGCCTGAGGCCGTGCAGTCCGCCTGGCTGCCAAAAATAGCTTCCGGCGAGCGCCTGGTGGTGCTGGCCTACCAGGAGCACGCAGCCCGCTACCACTTCGAAAATTGTGAAGCAAAAGCAGCTCTAGCCCAATCAGGATGGGTGCTGACAGCTACCAAAAGCATAGTACCTGCAGGCGACCAGGCCGATGCATTCATGGTGCCTGCCATGGCCAACGGAAAGATGGCGCTGTTTCTGGTGGAGCGCTCCGCCACGGGCGTGAGCACCCAGGGCTACGGCATTCAAGACGGCGCGCGGGCCGCGGAAGTAACCCTCAAGGGGGCGCCGGCCACGCTTGTCACGCTGGACGGCCTGACGGCCCTCAGCCACGCGATTGACATCGGCATTGCCGCCACCTGCGCCGAAGCGGTCGGCGTGATGGACAAGACGATGGCCATCACCGCGGAATACCTGAACACCCGCAAGCAGTTCGGCGTGCTCATCGGCAGCTTTCAGGCGCTGCGGCATCGCGTGGCCGACATGAAGATGCAGCTCGAACTGGCGCGTTCCATGAGCTACTACGCGTCACTCAAACTCAATGCGCCTGCGCCGGAACGCAGCACTGCCATGGCCCGCGCCAAATACCAGTTGGGCGTCTCCATGCGTTTTGTCGGCCAGCAGGCGGTGCAGTTGCACGGTGGCATTGGCGTAACCGACGAATACATCGTGAGCCACTATTTCAAGAAGCTGACCCAGCTGGAGATGACCTTTGGCGACACGCTGCACCATCTGGGCGAGGTATCCCGGCAGATGCAGAATACGGCGGGGGTGTTTGCCTGAGACCGCGGCCTCAGGCGTGCAGGCGCGACGTCTTGGGAATATGCGCCATCAAAAACTCCATCTGGTCGGCAAGAATGCGGCGGTTGCGCAAAATGAAGTCTTCCCACAGGCTGGGAACGTAAGGCGTATAGAGCAGCGGCATGTGAGCCTGCTCGGGCGTGCGGCTGCTCTTGCGGTGGTTGCAGGCGCGGCAGGCGGTGACCACGTTCATCCAGGTATCGATGCCGTTTTGCGCAAACGGAATGATGTGCTCGCGCGTCAGGTCTTCCTCGTGAAAGTGGTCGCCACAGTAGGCGCACAGATTGCGGTCGCGTGCAAACAGCTTGCCATTGGTCAAGCCGGGCTTGAGTTCAAACGGGTTGATGCCGGGAACGCCCTTGGTGCCGATGATGCTGTTGACGGTGATAATGGACTGCTCGCCCGTGATGGCGTTGTGGCCGCCGTGAAATGTGGCAACCCGCGCGCCAATCTCCCAGCGCACTTCATCGGCCGCGTAATGCAACACGGCTTCTTCAAGGCTGATCCACGACTGTGGCAATCCCTGGGCTGAGAGCTTCAAGACCTTCAAAACGAACCTCCATGAACATGGAAACACGGCATCTGGCTATCCATTTGGCAATATACATTGAAATCATGCCAAAAAATACGGCAAATCCCGTCCGGCTGCCAATTAACCGCGTTGAGAGCTCACCCAAGCTTGCTTTGCCGCTATAAAAACGATAATCGGTCTCATGAAAATTTTTCATGGCTACCTTCATCCCGATCTGGCGCCGCATTGCGCCCTGACGATTGGCAATTTTGATGGCGTGCACCGCGGCCACCAGGCCATGCTGGCGCTGCTGAAAAACGAGGCCGAGCATCGCGGCGTGCCGAGCTGCGTCATGAGCTTCGAGCCGCATCCGCGCGACTATTTTGCCGCGCTCGCCCGCAAACCCGAGCTGGCGCCGGCGCGCATTGCCACGCTGCGCGACAAGCTCACCGAACTGGCGCGCTGCGGCATCGATCAATGCGTGATTCTGCGCTTTGATGCGAAGCTGGCGGCGCAAGCGCCCGACGCCTTCATTCAGGAAGTGCTGGTGCGCGGCCTGGGGGTTCAATACGTGCTGGTGGGCGACGACTTCCGCTTTGGCGCCAAACGCGCGGGCGACTATGCCATGCTGGATGCCGCCGGCGAACGCCTGGGCTTTGACGTTGCACGCATGAACAGCTATGAAATCCATGAAACGCGGGTGTCCAGCTCGGCGGTGCGCGATGCGCTGGCGCACGGCGACCTGACGCGGGTGGCAAGTTTGCTGGGCCGCCCTTACAGTATTTCAGGCCATGTGGTAAAGGGCCGCAAACTTGGCCGCGAGCTGGGTTTTCGCACCCTCAACCTGCGCTTTACCCACTGGAACCCGGCCGCCAGCGGGATTTTCGCCGTGCATGTGCACGGACTGACCGCGCAGCCACTGACCGGGGTTGCCAATCTGGGCATCCGGCCTTCACTGGACCCGAACGACGTCAACGGCGGGCGCGTGCTGCTCGAAACACACTGCCTCGAATGGCCGGCCAGCCTTGGCCCGGAAGGGGCATACGGTAAAATCATTCGCGTGGAACTGCTACACAAGCTGCACGACGAATTGAAATACGACAGTCTGGATGCCCTCAAGACAGGCATTGCCAGGGACTGCAACGATGCGCGGGCATTTTTTGCCAATATCCTTCAAGCGGCTCCGGCCTCCATGCACACGGAAACCAGTCGTCAGACCACGCGCGACCGAATTTAGCGCTGCGCTGCAGGTGCCACGCCCCCTCCAACAGGCTCAGGGCGAGCGGTTATTTTTCAAGTTCCGATCTGACCCCGTTCGGGCTGAGCCTGTCGAAGCTCCTTTCCGAATTGACCATGCCTGACAATAAAACCGACTATCGCAGCACCCTCAACCTGCCCGACACCCCTTTCCCGATGCGCGGCGAGTTGCCCAAGCGCGAGCCCGGCTGGGTCAAGGAATGGGAAGACCAGGGGCTGTACAAAAAGCTGCGTGCGGCACGCTGCGGCGCGCCCAAGTTTGTGCTGCATGACGGCCCCCCTTATGCCAATGGCCAGATTCACATGGGCCATGCGGTCAACAAGATCCTGAAAGACATGATCGTCAAGGCGCGCCAGCTCAAAGGCATGGACGCCGCCTACATTCCGGGCTGGGACTGCCACGGTCTGCCGATTGAAAACGCCATTGAAAAGAAATACGGACGCAATCTGGCGCGCGACGAAATGCAGGCCAAAAGCCGCGCCTACGCCACGGAACAGATTGACATCCAGCGCACCGAGTTCAAACGCCTGGGCGTGCTGGGCGACTGGGACCATCCCTATCGCACCATGGATTTCACGAATGAAGCTGCTGAAATCCGCGCTTTCAAGCGCGTGGTGGAACGCGGCTTTGTCTATCGTGGCCTGAAGCCGGTTTACTGGTGCTTTGACTGCGGCTCCTCGCTGGCCGAGTTCGAGATCGAGTACGCCGACAAGAAGTCGCAAACGCTGGATGTGGGCTTTTTGTGCGCCGAGCCAGACAAGCTCGCGGCCGCTTTCGGCTTGAGCCAAATCACCAAGGACGCTTTTGCCGTTATCTGGACCACCACGGCCTGGACCATTCCGGCCAATCAGGCGCTCAACGCCCACCCGGAGCTGACTTATGCGCTGGTGGACACCCCGCGTGGGCTGCTGGTTCTGGCTCAGGATCTGGTTGGCAAATGCATGGAAAGATTCGGCCTGACAGGCACTGTGCTGGCCACCGCCAACGGCAAGGCACTGGGCGGGATCAACTTCAAACACCCGTTTGCCCATGTCGATGCCGGGTACGACCGCCTGAGCCCGGTCTTTCTGGCGGACTACGTCAGCGCCGAAGACGGCACTGGCCTGGTGCACTCGTCACCGGCTTACGGCGTCGAGGATTTCAACTCCTGCATCGCGCACGGCATGAAATACGATGACATCCTCAACCCGGTGCAAGGCAACGGCATGTACGCCAGCGAACTGCCACTGTTTGGCGGACAGCACATCTGGAAAGCGTGCCCGGTCATCATCGACGCGCTGCGCGACGCCGCACGCCTGTTTGCCAGCGAAAACATCTCTCACAGCTACCCGCACTGCTGGCGCCACAAGACGCCGGTAATCTACCGCGCCGCCGCCCAGTGGTTCATCCGCATGGACGAAGGCGTGGGCGTGTTCACCAAAGACAAGGCTCCCAAGACATTGCGGCAGCTGGCGCTCGACGCCATCGAGCAAACCGCGTTTTACCCGGAAAATGGCAAGACCCGGCTGCGCGACATGATTGCCGGTCGGCCCGACTGGTGCATCAGCCGCCAGCGCAGTTGGGGCGTGCCCGTGCCCTTCTTCCTGCACAAGGACAGCGGCGAGTTGCACCCGCGCACCATGGAGATTCTGGACGTTGCCGCCAGCATGGTGGAGCAAGGCGGCATCGAGGCCTGGAGCAAGGCCAGCACGGAGTCCATCTTCGCCAGCGCTGGCGCGCAGGATGCCGGCCAGTACACCAAGAGCAGCGACATTCTGGAAGTCTGGTTTGACTCCGGCACCACGCACACCACCGTGCTCAAGGGCTCGCACCCGGGCAGCGGCCATCCGGAAGGCCCCGAAGCAGACCTCTATCTGGAAGGCCACGACCAGCATCGCGGCTGGTTCCACTCTTCGCTCCTGACCGCATGCGCCATGTACGGACGCGCACCCTACAAAGGCCTCCTGACACACGGCTTTACGGTGGACAGCAAGGGCCACAAAATGAGCAAGAGCGCGGGCAACGGCGTCGATCCGCAGGAAACATCGAAGAAGCTCGGCGCCGAGATCATCCGCCTGTGGGTGGCAGCCAGCGACTATTCGGGCGACATTGCCGGTGACGACAAGATCCTGGCGCGCGTGGTCGATACTTACCGGCGCATCCGCAACACGCTCAAGTTCCTGCTCGCCAATGTGAGCGACTTTGACCCTGCCGTGGACGCAGTGCCGCTGGAGCAGATGCTGGAAATCGACCGCTACGCCTTGAGCCGCGCAGCGGAGCTGCAAGCCGACATTCTGGCGCACTACGAGGTCTATGAATTCCACCCGGTGGTCGCCAGGCTGCAGATTTATTGCAGCGAAGATCTGGGATCGTTTTACCTCGACATCCTGAAAGACCGGCTCTACACCACTGGCCCCAAGTCGCTGGCGCGGCGCAGTGCGCAAACCGCGCTATGGCAGATCACCCACGCCATGCTGCGCTGGATGGCGCCGTTCCTGAGCTTTACGGCCGAAGAGGCGTGGAAGGTGTTTGGCAGTTCGGAATCCATCTTTATGGAAACCTACGCCGAGCTTGCTGCGCCCGATGCCGCCCTGCTCGCCAAGTGGTCACGCATT
>JAHFQQ010000352.1 GCA_023259235.1 Polaromonas sp.
TTGAAATCAGGGAGTTGCCAGATGAAGACCGGGGCCGCTACAACACGGTGGCTGGACTGCTGCAAAGCGTTTCCGGGCGCTTGTTGAAAACTGGCGAGCAGGTTGAATGCGCGGGCTGGCGCTTTGAAGTTCTTGACCTGGATGGCAAACGCATCGACAAGGTGCTGGTCAGTCCTGTTATGGAGCCTGCGGGGTTGTAAGCATCCGTTGCGGCTGGGTTTTTGTTTTCTGGTGCCGGCTTTGAGAAGGTTGCCGCCTGCGGATTCCCCAATCTCGGCGGCTTGTTTTCGATTACTTCATTTCTGCCAGTTTCGCGGGGTGTTCATTGAGTGCCCTCTGGTTGGGGTGGAGGTGGGCAAAACCAGATGGCGCTTTACAGTCCAAAGTCACGCGATAACTCAAATTCCTCGCCTGGTCGCGACTTTCCACGAAGCCGCCCGCCTCCAGCGCATCCATTGCGTGCTGGACTTCGTAGGGCGCACGGCCCGGCTTCCAGTGATGCACGAGCATGTCCAGTGTCCACCAGCCGCCGTCCGTGCGAAGCCGCAGCCATAGTGCGCGCATATCTTGAGTGATTGAGTTATCCATGATTGAGATCTGGTTCTGCCCAGGAGCGCCCGGCATGATCGGCGGCAATTTTGCGGGGCTGTTGCTCGCGCTGGCGCGGCATGGTCACGGCGATTTTTCGGGTTAGCTGGAAAGCAAGTGCACGGTCAGTGGGATTCAGGTAGCGTGACGGCCACATATCTTCTGGCTTTCTATCAAGCGCTTTCGCCACCAATTGCTCGGCCGCCAGCCAGGGGCTGGTCAGTACGCGCTGGATGTGACTGTAGCCGTTCTCAATGGCTATTTTTCGAAGACTGGTGCCACGTTTGTGCAGAGCAGCAATTACATCGGCAGGGTGCATATCTTCTTGGGTTAATGTCGATTTAATTGTACTCATACCCATTATTTTGAGCACAAATGAATTGAAGTCAATAAATTTTTACTTTTCTATCTGTGTTGATGTTGATGGGTTTATGTTTTTCTGGCGATGTATCGGCTGTAGTTGCTTTCTTGTGTCTATTGACACAAAATAATGTTCATGAGCACAAAAAGAACAGCGTTACCGCAGCCTGATGACGTCAAGCCATATTCCGTCGAGCCGGTGCCCCCGGTCAGTGTTGAAGAGCCAATTGCCTGGTATCTCCACCAAGCCGCCGCAGCGGCTGACAAGGCAGGCCTGAAAACGGTGCGGACCGAAGCCAGGGCGGCGTTCATGAACCAGTTTGGCCAGCGCTGCAGGATGGCGCGGGGCGCAAGGGAGATCAATGAGGTGGCAGCCACCGTCGGCGTTCACCGAAATACCATATGGAACATTGAGCGTGGTGACAGCCTGCCGGATGCATTTGAGCTTGAGGTGCTCGCCAAGGAATACAACACGACACCCGCGTATTTGCTGGGTGGTGAGCGGCACGGCAAGGCCCAGCCCACCGCAATCGTTCCCAAAGGCGTGCGTGCGGTGCAGGTGGATGCCTTTATTTATGTGCCATTGTTTGACCTCCGATCCTCGGCCGGCAAGGGCGCGTTCAATGACATCGAATCGGTTGTCGCGATACGCCCCTTTGATGCCCATTTCATCAGATACGACCTGGACATCCCCCACAACGACATTGTCATGTCAATGGTGGTGGGTGCCTCCATGGAGCCGTGGCTGCACTCAAAAGACGCTATCCTGACGGACTTGCAGGACCATGATGCCGTCACCGAGGGCCTTCATGTTGTAAGGCTCGACGGGGTCTTGCTGGTGAAAAAACTCCAGAGGCTGCCAGGAAAAATACTGCGTGTGAGCAGCCATAACCGGGCCTATGAGTCGTTTGACATTGAAGATGCTGATCAGGATTTTGCGGTACTTGGCAGGGTGCGCTGGGCCGGGGTGACCTTTAACTGACCCAGGGCGCATTGACATGGACTCTCCTGCAGCGATTGATCCCACCAGGAGCAGTCAAAACCTGACGCGTGAGGCTTGGGTCGAGATGCAACTGGTACAGATTTTCATGCGCCATGCCCAGCCTGTTCAGTATGTCGCCGCGGCTATGCTCATCACCGTGGTGGCCGTGTTGTACCGGTATGTGGAGCCGGCAGGGCTTTGGGCCTGGGCCGTGGCGGTTGTTGCCGTCACGCTGACCCGCTCCCTCGTTATTCACCGTTACCAGCGCACCATGGTTGGCGTGAGCGGCCTGGCGCTGAGCGCTTGTTGGCATGGCTGGTCTGGCGATTGGTGCCCTCTCGTCCTGCTCGCGCTGCTTTTATGGCTATGTTGATGGGTTGAATCTGTCCGCTCTGGCTGCGCTGATCTATCAGTTGCTCATGGAGCGTGGCATCCCGTCCACCTTCAATACCTATGGAATGGTAGCGCTGGTATTGACCTATTGGCTCGTGATTCGTGTTTCAGGGCGACGGGTTCATGAGGCGTAGCGCGCCAATTTGCGCCTGCAGTTTGATAATTTGGAACTCATTGCTTCGCTGGCCGAAAAGAGTTGCGCGGACAGGAAGCGGCAAAGGTTAAAAGCCGCT
>JAHFQQ010000353.1 GCA_023259235.1 Polaromonas sp.
AAGAAAAATATCATGAAAAAACACATCGACGAAATCATTGAATTTTTGACCGCGCAGCTTGACGGAGAACAACCCCCGCCGCTCGGGAGCAAAGCACTTGCCCGCCTGTCCGAGGCCGTCGGCACGATCCAGCAAAAGGCTACAGGCACTGAATTGCAGATGCTGGGTTTACGTGCGCTGGGCGTGGTGATCGACCGCGTTCGTTCGGGCATCGGCGCAGCGGAAGCCCTGCGCGCATTCATTCGGGGTGACGGCCATGTTTGAAAAAATCATCCACTGGCTACCGCCCGCCCGGGCTGACGCCAATTCAATATCTCAACTAATCGCGGTTGATCTTGCCGCCGATAAGCGCCTATTTGAAAGGGCTGCCCGTGCGGCTGGCGCATCCCGAGCGCAAGCGGTCAAACTGACTGCCGACCACTTCAAAGCAATAGATTGCGCACAATTCAATTGTGAGGCACAATCCCTGTGCCGACTCGATAACCCTGTGCCTGTGGACGCTTGCATTGCGGTAATTGACGGTCCAGACGGGATATTGCCAAACTCTGCTGCGGGATGTTGCAGACAAAAAACCCGGCAATCGAATGTCTGAAGGACGTGCAGACGCCCCGGCGTGATGTCGGCAGCGCAAACCGTCAGACGCACCCAAACACTATTCGGCATTTTGCCGAGAAAGAAACATCATGTCTGATCTGTCTGAAATCACCAAGGCCATTGAGGCCTCGAACGCGGCGCTTGAGCAATTCAAGCTGTCGAAAAATGCTGAAATTGACACCCTGAAAACGCAGCTTGAAACAGCCGAGGCCAAGCAAAACCGCAGGGAGTTTTTCGAAGCGCCGGAAACCGTCTCACTCGATGGCCTGAAAACGCTTCGCACTCCCGCTGAAATCAAGTCGCACTATCAAGCACGAGCCAAAGAGCACGACGAAGAAAGCGTCGGGCTTGCCGACTTCCTGCGTGGCGTTGCGGGCATGAAAGCCACACCACTGGCGACCAAAGCCCTGGCCGAAGGAACGAATTCGACCGGGGGCTATGCAGTCCCGAACCTGTTGCAGTCGTCCATCCTGCAAGCCCTGGTGCCTGCCTCAAGTCTGATGGTGGCCGGTTGTGGGATCGTGCCACTGAACCCCGGCGCAACCACGACGTTCGCGGCAATCGACACGATACCGACGGCGGCATGGCGAGCCGAAGGCGGCGCTGTGGCCGAGTCTGACCCAGCGTTCCGGGCAGTTGTGGCAACCCCGCGCAGCTTGGCGTTCCTGTTCAAAATCAGCCGGGAACTGCTGGCCGATGGCTCGGATGTGGACAACGCTCTGCGAACCGCAATTGCGCAGGCGTTCGCCAAGGAACTTGATCGCGCCGGATTGCGTGGCAGTGGCAGCGCACCAGAACCGAAGGGCTTGCTGAACACCACGGGCATTCAGGCCGTGACCAACGGCACCAACGGCACGGCGCTTGCCGGGTATGCGAACCTGTTCAGTGCAGTGGCCGCCATCTTGGCCGCGAACGCACCAATGCCAACGGCTGCCATCATGAGCCCGCGCAGCCTGGTGAAATTGGGTGGCCTGGTGGACACGCTGGGTCAGCCGATTCGGGTTCCCGAGATGCTGCTCAAGACGCAACTGATCGCAACCAGCCAGATTCCGAACAATTTGACTGTGGGCACCTCAAGCGACTGCTCTGAAATCTATGTCGGGGACTTTACCCGCATGGCGTTTGCGATGCGCGAGAACGTCAGCATCCTGGTGGCAGACCAACTCTATGCGGCAACGGGGCAAATTGCTTTTATCGGACATGTTCGCGCCGATGTGATCGTGACGTACCCGACAGCATTCGGGGTCGTGACCGGCGTTCGCGCCTGATAGATGGCATCAGTCGGGCAGTGGCCGCGCGACATACGCATTAACCCCGACCGCCAGCGGCATGGGAGCACGGCCACGAACCGTGCAGTTTTCGCCCATGCGTGGCTGGCACCCTCAAATATGGACACGACCATGAACATCACACGCAAAGAGCGCCAAATTCGAGAGCACTGCAAGGCGCATAGCATCGTCATTCACCCGCTGGCAGGAAGAGCTTGCCGCCTGATTGGTCGTGGCGTTGACCTGATCGTTCATGACCTTTGCGCAGTGACGCCAAGCGACTTGGACTCAGTGGACCGCCAGCCTGGACACGCACCACGACTTCGCACCTGGCCGACGCTGGAGGTGAAGGCCCCGGGGGTGGGTCGAATCTCTACAGCTTTTCGTTTGCAGGACCGCTTGGCCCCTCTTTGTTAACAAACTTGGAGTTTTTCGCTATGAAAAAACCTAGCCTTCCCTTCATGCGCGCGATGGCTGACAGAGTTAAGCCGCGCATTCAGCCGCCTGACAGCCTGAGCGATGCTCAAAAGCTGATCTGGCATATGACCGTTGACAGCCTGCCTGCTGATTGGTTTGCAGCCGAGCAAACACCCATGCTGACCGCCTATTGCAGCCACGTAGCGCGCCTGACGCAAGTAGAGGCAGCACTAGCCAGCCTTGACCCATTGCGCGACCTG
>JAHFQQ010000151.1 GCA_023259235.1 Polaromonas sp.
CGCCAGGGCGTGCGCCGCAACGCACCACCGCTGCAGGTCTTGCGGACCGGCACCGACAACGTGCCTTTCAATGCACCTACCCTCAACGCGGTGGCTGGCACGTCAGGCGCGCTGCACGGCGCCACGGGGGCCATGGCGTCCGCGCAGCCCGACTATGGCAACATGACCGTGCCCAGCGTGTGGCGCACCAACCGCACCCAGGCCGCGGCTAAGGTGGATGCCCTGGCGTCGGGGGGCATGGATGATTTTGAGATCCCGGCTTTCCTGCGCAAGCAGGCCGACTGACCTGATCCTTGCCAATCTGCTCCCTCTCCATCCATGCGGGGGAGAGCAGATTCCGCTATCAGCCGCAGTAGCCGGGCGCTGGTGACAGGGTCATTCGCCGGCGGGGAAACGGATTGGCTGTCGGTCAACGGTCATCAGTTTGAGGCAAGCGGGACAAAAACATGAGGCCCCTGCGGGTAAGGGCATCGTGGAAGGAACCGGCATGACATGAGGCAACCGGCTGCACCAGCATGCCGCAACCCCCGCCACGTTGCCGCAACGAAAGCCGGCGCCACAGCGCGGGCATACCGACGATTTGGGCAATTCAGCCGTAGTCAAATTCATGGTGACGTTGGCTCAGCTTTGCAAAAACAGCCGGTAGACCGGATTGTCGGTCTCTTCCACGTGGGGGTAGCCGAGCGTGTCCAGAAACTCCTTGAAGGCCTTGTTGTCGGCCTTGGGCACCTGCAGGCCGACCAGAATGCGACCATAGTCGGCGCCCTGGTTGCGGTAGTGAAACAAGGAGATGTTCCAGCCCGGGCGCATACTGGACAAAAATTTCAGCAGCGCGCCCGGCCGCTCGGGAAATACAAAGCGCAACAGACGCTCTTGTCTTGATAGCGAACTGTGACCGCCCACCATATGGCGGATGTGTTCCTTGGCAAGCTCGTCATGGGTCAGGTCAAGCGCCCTGAAGCCGTGGCGATTGAAGTGGGCGGCAATCTTGCTGCTCTCGCCTCTGGTCGAGGTGGTCAGGCCGACAAACACGTGGGCCATCGCCTGATCACTGATGCGGTAGTTGAATTCGGTCACGTTGCGCGGCCCGCCCGGCAATTTGTCAAGCAGTTCGCACAAATGCCGGAAGCTGCCGCGCGCTTCGGGAATCGTGACGGCAAACAGTGCCTCGCGTTCCTCGCCCACTTCGGCACGCTCGGCGACAAAGCGCAGGCGATCGAAGTTCATATTGGCGCCGCACAGGATCGCGGCGTAGGTTTCGCCCCGGGTCTTGTTCGTGGCGACGTACTGCTTGATGGCGGCCACCGCCATCGCACCGGCGGGTTCGACAATGCTCCGGGTATCGACAAACACATCCTTGATGGCGGCGCAGACCGCGTCAGTATCAACGGTGATGAAGCTGTCCACCAGTTCCCGGCTGATGCGGAAGGTTTCCTCGCCTACCAGCTTGACCGCCGTGCCGTCTGAAAACAGGCCCACATCGGAGAGGGTGACACGTTTCCTCGCGTTGACCGACTGGATCATGGCGTCGGAATCATTCATCTGCACGCCGATGACCTTGATCTCTGGCCGTACCGCCTTGATGTAGTTGGCCACGCCGGAAATCAGCCCGCCGCCGCCGATGGCAACAAACACGGCATCGAGCCGGTTGGATCCGAGGCTTTGCAACTGCATGAGGATTTCCATCGCAATCGTGCCCTGGCCGGCAATCACGTCCGGGTCGTCGAACGGATGTACAAAAGTAAGGCCCTGCTTTTTTTCCAGCATCACCGAGTAGGCATAGGCGTCGGAGTAGCTTTCACCGTGCAGCACCACTTCGGCGCCCCAGGCTTTCACTGCGTCAATCTTGAGCTGCGGCGTCGTTGTCGGCATGACCACCACGGCACGGATGCCGAACTTTTGCGCGCTCAGCGCCACGCCCTGTGCGTGGTTGCCGGCGGACGCGCAGATCACGCCTTTCTTGAGGCGGGCCGGCGTCAGCTGCGCCATCTTGTTGTAGGCACCGCGCAGCTTGAAGCTGAATACCGGCTGCTGGTCTTCGCGCTTGAGCAGCACCGTGTTGTTCAGGCGCTGGCTCAGGATTTTGGCGGGCTCCAGCGCTGATTCCACCGCCACGTCATAGACTTGCGCAGTAAGGATTTTTTTCAGGTAGTCGGCGGGCTGAAGTCCCTTTTTGGAGGGTTTTCCCGAAGCTCTGGTGCCTCTCGGCGCAGGAAAGTTGGCAGGTTTGGTGTTGGATGGCATGGTTTTCTCGCAGCCTGACATCATAGTGGGCCAGGCAGGCGCACAAGAAAAAAGGCCCAGACCGAAAGGTCTGGGCCTGTAAATCCACCCTTTTGGGAGGTGGAGGAGACAAGCGGTGCAACAATACGCTGAAATAGCCGAGAAGCGGAAATGATGCGATGGTTTCAGTATAACGATCTACTGTTGCATTGCACAATAGCCCGTGAGAAAAAACTCGCATTTCATTGGTTTAATTATAAGTGTTTGGTAAAAGGATTGCTGTTTATGGAATGCATCGTCAGTTGGGCCGGCAGCAGTGCAACCGACGGGTCGCGCTCGGGGATGAAATTCATCGCCGAAACCGGCAGTGGCCACACCCTGGTGATGGACGGTGCGGTCGATGCTGACAAGCCGGAAAATGGTGGTGCCAACCTGGCGCCGCGCCCGCTGGAAACTGTGTTGGCGGGCACCGGCGGTTGCACGGCTTACGACGTAGTGCTGATTCTCAGGCGTGGCCGTCATGACGTGCGGGGCTGTTCGGTCAAGCTCAGTGCGCAAAGGGCCCCGACGGATCCGAAGGTATTTACCGCCATCCACATGCATTTTGTGGTGACGGGGAGCGGTCTGACAGCCAGTGCCGTGGAGCGCGCCATTGCCTTGAGCCACGACAAATACTGCTCGGCCACCTTCATGCTCGGAAAAACGGCAGCAATAACCACCAGCTTTGAGTTGATCGAGATTTGACGCTGTTTTGGCTTCAGCCCCCGATCAACAGGAGTTGTTTGCTACTAAATTAGTAGCATAAAGGTGCGCTGCCATTCGCGGCTTCAAAGATAGTGCGCTGTCGTCGTCATAACCCTGGCCGCGGAACGCATCAGCGCCTTCACGGGTGCCGGCAATTGCCGCGCGCCCGCATCCTCCGCCGTTTGTGCATGCTGCGATTCGTCGTCTTTCATTTGTGCCACGATGGCACGCGACTCATGATCACCTTTCGGCAGGCGCTCCAGGTGACTCTGCAGGTGCGCTTCCACCTGGCGTTCAGTTTCCACCACCAAGCCCAGGCTGACGCGGTCGCCCAGTCGGCTGGCAACCAGGCCAAGCCCGAATGCGCCTGCATACCAGAGCGGGTTGAGTAGGGAAGGCCGTGCGCCCAAATCGTCCAGTCGGTTCCGGGTCCAGGCCAGGTGATCGCTTTCCTCCTTACTGACGCCGAGAAATTTTTCGCGCAGAATCGGGTCACGAGTTCCCAGTGCTTGCGCGGCATACAGAGCCTGCGCGCAGACTTCGCCCACGTGGTTTACCCGCATCAGCGCGCCCGACAAAGCCTTGTCCGCGGCGTTCAGGTCAGTCGTTTGGGCCGCCACGGTGGGGCAGGCCCTGGAAGCGCGCGGCTTGGCAAACAGCGTCCGCAAGGCATTGTCAGTCGCATTCAGGGCGGTATTCAACAAAGTCATGGTGCAGTCATTTCAGGAGGGTTCGGCTGTGGGTTGGCGCAGCCCGTATTTTATCGGGTTGTACTTGTCGAAGTCGTGCGCTTGTCAGGGATGGTGGGCCAGGGCTGCAAATACGTCAGCAGGCATTTTGGCCAGACTGCCTACAATGAATGCATGATCTCCCTCAAATCCACCTCCGCCAGCGTCTCCGGGGCAGCCCCCGCTGGCCCCGCGGTCCGCCCGAGTGTCGAATCGACTACGCAACGGCTGGCCACCGCCCGCAAGTTGTTGCTTACGCCTTTTGGACTGACCGAGGGGCACCTGAGCCGGGCACTGGCCGAAATCGCCTTGCGTGGAGCGGATGACGCTGACCTGTATTTCCAGTACACCCGCAGCGAAAGCTGGAGCCTGGAAGAGGGTATCGTCAAGTCCGGCTCATTCAGTATTGACCAGGGCGTTGGCGTGCGCGCCGTCAGCGGCGAAAAAACCGCGTTTGCCTATTCCGATGACATTTCCGAAGCGTCGCTGCTCGACGCGGCGCGCACCGTGCGCAGTATTTCGGTCGCCGGCAAAGCGGCCCGCGTCAAAACGCCGGCCCGAAAAATTGCCAGCAGCCGGTCGCTTTACAACGACCTGGACCCGATTGCCACGCTGGGCAGCGGCGCCAAGGTCAAGCTGCTTGAAAAAGTCGAAAAGCTCGCCAAGGGCAAAGACCCGCGCATCGTGCAGGTGATGGCCGGCCTGGCCAGCGAATACGACGTGGTCATGGTGGCGCGCGCCGACGGCACGCTGGCCGCCGATGTGCGCCCGCTGGTGCGTTTGAGCGTGACGGTGATTGCCGAACACAAGGGGCGACGCGAAGTGGGCTCCGGCGGCGGCGGCGGCCGCTTTGGCCTGGCCTATTTCGACGATGCGCAGATTGCCCGGTATGTGGACGACGCGGTCAAGGCGGCGCTGACCAACCTGGACGCCCGAGCCGCGCCAGCCGGTCAAATGACGGTGGTGCTTGGCCCCGGCTGGCCCGGCATTTTGTTGCACGAGGCGATTGGCCACGGGCTGGAGGGCGACTTCAACCGCAAGGGCTCCAGCGCGTTTTCAGGCCGCATCGGCCAGCGCGTGGCGGCCAAAGGCGTGACGGTGCTCGATGACGGCACGCTGGCCGACCGCCGCGGCTCGCTCAATGTCGATGACGAAGGCCATGCCAGCCAGCGCAACGTGCTGATCGAAGACGGCATCCTGAAGGGCTACATCCAGGACTCGCTCAATGCGCGCCTCATGAAAGTCAAGCCCACGGGCAATGGCCGCCGCGAAAGCTACGCCCACGTGCCCATGCCGCGCATGACCAACACCTACATGCTGGGTGGCAACAAGGCCCCCGGGGAAATTGTGGCGAGCATGAAAAAAGGCCTGTACGCCACCAACTTTGCCGGTGGCCAGGTTGACATCACCTCGGGAAAGTTCGTGTTTTCTGCGAGTGAAGCGTTCTGGGTTGAAAACGGCAAGATTCTTTATCCCGTGAAGGGCGCAACGCTCGTGGGCAATGGCCCGGATGTGTTGACCCGCATCAGCATGATAGGCAACGACATGCAGCTTGACAGCGGCGTGGGCACTTGCGGCAAGGAAGGTCAGAGCGTGCCGGTGGGCGTCGGCCAGCCCACCTTGCGCATTGATGGACTGACGGTGGGTGGAACTGCCTGAACCGTTGTGATTCAGTTGTTTCCATGTCTTGTGCTACATTTATATCCATGACTTTCGCGAAATTTTATTTCGGTTACTTTTGGTTCTCAAGCGCCTCCGGCGGTAGAGAGATCTACGCGTAACCAAATAAAACGCACCGAATCTCCAAGAACCGCCGGACCTCCGGCGGTTTTTTTTTACCCCCTTGATTCTCTTCATTGATTTTCTGGAATTTTCAAAGGAAACCTGCGATGAATGCCCGAGCCACCCCTGCAACGTCCGCCAGTGACAACTGGCATGCGAGCGTCGAAAAAACCAGCCAGACCGACGACGAACGCATCAAGGACATTACCGTGTTGCCCCCTCCCGAGCATTTGATCCGCTTCTTCCCGATTCGCGGCACCGCCGTTGAATCGCTGATCACGCAGACCCGCCAGAATATTCACAACATCATCGCGGGCAAGGATGACCGGCTGCTGGTGGTCATCGGGCCGTGCTCCATTCACAACCCGGCGTCGGCCCTGGAGTATGCGCACCGCCTGGCCGAGCAGCGCAGGAAGTACGCCGGCACGCTGGAAATCGTGATGCGGGTCTATTTTGAAAAGCCGCGCACCACTGTCGGCTGGAAGGGGCTGATCAATGACCCCTACCTTGATGAAAGCTACCGCATCGACGAAGGGCTGCGCATTGCGCGCCAGTTGCTGATCGAAATCAATCGGCTCGGCTTGCCCGCAGGCAGCGAGTTCCTCGATGTGATTTCGCCGCAGTACATCGGCGACCTGATTTCCTGGGGCGCGATTGGCGCGCGCACCACCGAGAGCCAGGTGCATCGCGAACTCGCCTCCGGGCTGTCGGCGCCGATTGGCTTCAAAAACGGCACCGACGGCAACATCCGCATTGCCACCGACGCGATTCAGGCGGCGGCGCGTGGCCATCACTTCCTGTCGGTTCACAAAAGTGGCCAGGTGGCCGTGGTGCAAACCAAGGGCAACAAGGACTGCCATGTGATTTTGCGCGGCGGCAAAACGCCCAACTACGACGCTGCCAGCGTGGCTGCGGCCTGCAGAGATCTTGAAGCGGCCAAACTGCCCGCGACGCTGATGGTCGATTGCAGCCATGCCAACAGTTCCAAACAGCACCAGAAGCAGGCCGATGTGGCGCGCGACCTGGCGGCGCAGATCGCAGGCGGCGCGCGCAACGTGTTTGGCCTGATGGTTGAAAGCCACCTGAAACCGGGTGCGCAGAAGTTCACGGCCGGCAAGGACAATCCAGATGCGCTGGAATATGGCAAAAGCATCACCGACGCCTGCCTTGGCTGGGAGGATTCACTGTCGCTGCTGGAGTCACTGTCTGCCGCGGTATTGGCGCGCAGGGCAAAATAGAGGCCTGCCGACGACATCTAGCCGTTATTGGGCAGGGTGCCCCTTGTCATCGGCGCATCAACTTTTATCAGGAGCCAGCCATGCGCAATGAAGTCAGCGTAACGTTTCAAGACAGCCCACCGGTACGGATCGACCTTCATGATGTTCCGGCCATGCCGAACGACGTGGCGCGCAAGTGGCTTGATGAGCAGTTCACCGAAATGGGGTGCGAGCCGCTACGGCCAACCGGCAAGCTGCTGATGGCCGACAAGGTGGTGGTGGTGGCCCGGGACGCCAGCCCGGCAAGGTTTGCCGATGCCAAGTGGGCGCGCGAGTTCGCCCGGGCAGCCAGCGCGGCGCTGGGGCGGCCGCTGGTCAATATTGATGTGGCTTCGCTAAGCATCAGCTATTAGTGCCCATCGGCATGCGCCGGTCGGTCAATCTGATAAATTTGTAAGCTTTTTGGTCTCTAGCTTATGCAGAATGGGCATGAATAGCTATTATTAGAATAGCGTTTGGCTTGTGTCGGCACGCGCAGTCTCCTCTTGTAGCCCGGCGCCAGCGGCCTGTCAGGTACGCCAGACATTGCAAGGTTTGCGGCTGAGCGCGACTTCATCACCTCAGGCTTTGAGCGCTTCCATCAGCCTGGCGTGGATGCCGCCAAAGCCGCCGTTGCTCATGCACAGCAAATGGTCGCCCGCTCTGGCAACCGCTTTGACTTGAGCCAGCAGTTGATCGAGCGTGTCAGCCACCTGCGCTCGCACGCCCATGGGCGCGAGAGCGGCCCGGGCATCCCATTCCAGCCCGCCGGCATGGCAAAAAGCCAGGTCGGCGCCCTCCAGGCTCCACGGCAGTTGGGCAGTCATGGTGCCCAGCTTCATGGTGTTGCTGCGCGGTTCGAAGATGGCCAGAATGCGTTCGGCGTTTTTCCCGGCACTGTTGAGCTGGCGGCGCAGGCCATCGACGGTGGTGTGAATGGCAGTGGGGTGGTGGGCAAAATCGTCATAGACCGTGATGTCACCATCGTTGCGTTGAACTACGCCGCGCACTTCCATGCGGCGTTTGACGTTCTGGAACCCGGCCAGGGCTTGTGCCGCGGCGTGCGGTGCCACGCCCAAATGTTCTGCCGCGGCGATGGCGGCCAGGGCATTGAGCTGGTTGTGCACGCCGCTGATGGCCCACTGCACATGGGCCACGAGTTGCCCCGCCTTGAGCACCTTGAAGTCGTCCGGCTCGCCCTGGGCGGTAAAGCCGCCCTGATTGCGCGGGCTGTTGCCAAAGAGTACCTGCTCACTCCAGCAGCCCTGGGCCAGTACGCGCTGCAGGCTTTCCTCGGCCGCATTGATGACCACGCGGCCTTGCGAAGGGATTGTGCGCACGAGGTGGTGAAACTGTCGCTCGATCGCCGCCAGGTTGTCAAAAATGTCGGCGTGGTCGAACTCCAGATTATTCAGGACCGCGGTGCGTGGGCGGTAATGAACGAACTTGCTGCGCTTGTCGAAAAAAGCGGTGTCGTATTCGTCGGCTTCAATGACGAAGGTGTTGCCCACACCCAGACGTGCTGACATCCCGAAGTTGAGCGGCACGCCGCCGACCAGAAAGCCCGGCTGCAGACCGGCTTGTTCCAGA
>JAHFQQ010000152.1 GCA_023259235.1 Polaromonas sp.
GCTTGTCGATCCGGCCTTCCCGGCCAGCCAGCCAGTCGGTTTCAGGGCGCTCCTGCGTCGCGTTTTCGGCAATGTAGCGTCCGACGTTCAAGTCATAGCCCATGAACTCCTGGCTCACGCAAGCCGGAATCTCCGGCGCGACGATGATGCTGGACTCCTGAACGCGCCAGACCTTGCCCTGGGCGTCATAGTTGTCGGCAACCATGAGGCCCCAACTGTCTTCGTCAAGATAGAAATCGCGCTTGGGGAAGATGTGCCGCATGCCTTCTTTCAGCGTGGCCTCGACCTTCCAGACCCGATGCAGCTCATAGCGAACGAGGTCGCGCTTGACAAAATCCGGGCCATAAATTTCGTTGTATTTGCGGCTCTTGTCAACCCACTTCCAGCTGTTGTATGGAATCACCAGTTCCTGCTTGCCGACCAGCTTCCAGCTGTAGCGGTCCATGGCGCCGGCATACATGGGATACTGATCCACCGTTTCCAGGTTTTCATAGCCTGGCACCGGGTTGTCATAGGCGAACGTTGGGGCGCGCCGAACGCGGCGTTGGCCCGGGAAGTACAGCCAGGCATCGCTCGGCTTATTCATGAACCAATGCGCTAGGATGAGTTCGCCGGCATGGGCGGCGGGTGACACCACGCCGTTGAGAAGCTTCATCTCGACGCCATCCACCTCTTCAATTCCCTTGTTGTTGCGATTATGGAAAGGAATCGTGACCCACTGGTCTTGCATTAGCGGCGTGCTCACACCGCTCTTGTCAGAGAAAAGCGTCGAGTAATGCTCGATGCGTCCTTCGCCCATGTAGCGCAGCTCGTGGTTCCACATGGCCTCGGCGCCACTCTTGGGAATGGGGAATATGATCGCTGCTCCAATGGCCTTTTCCAGACCCCAGCCATTGGCGGCAAGCTTGGCCTCCTTGGCATTGACCTTGGAGCGTTCATAGACAAAGTCAGGGAACCCGCACGAACGATGTGTCGGATAGACATCCATGCGGTAGCCCTTGATCGTCTTGACCAGGGCCATCTGACCTTCGGAGAGCTTGTCCTTGTACTTCTCGGCGTTAGTGGCATCAATCGAGTACAGCGGTTTGTCATCCTTGAACGGGTCAATGCGCTTTTGACCGACCTTCCAGCCTGCAGGCAGGGTCGTGATGCCGCCGCTCCATTCAGGAATCAAGCCGTCTTTGCTGGCGGCTCGCTCGGCGCCGACCGGCGTCAGATCTTTGCCTAACCGGGCCACTTCCTGGTCGGTGGCACCTGCCCACGCCAATATGCTGACGCTGAGAAAACATGTGGCAAGAGCAGTTCTTGTATGTAGCTTCATTCCGGTATTCCTTTTCATTTCAATTGAAAATCACAAACAGCCACTTCTGGGCATCAGCGGTCTCTCAGGCGATGCACCATAACTGGAGACATCACCTGCCGGCGCGCGGCGCTCACATCTTCCGCAGTGACGTGAGCCTCATTGGAGGCGCCGTTGAGTTCACCCAATACATAGCCAAGGACAGCCACAATGTCCTCGTTCGAAAGCGTGGAAAAACTTGGCATGGCGGCATTGAATTTCTCGCCTCCCGAAATAATCGGTCCCATCATCCCGCTGACGACCAGCTGGGCGAAGTAGCGCCGCCCCGCCTCGGTCTTTGACCGATTGACGAGCGTCCCCGCCAGTTTTGGCGCAAAGCCAGGCATGCCCTCACCCTTCTCCTGGTGACAAACCATGCAGTTTCGGGAAAAGACTTCCAAACCACGATCCTGGGCAAAAGACTGCGCCGATGCAAGCAACACCATGGCTGCGATGAAGAGGTCTTTCATGGCGATTTCTCTGCCTCGCCGATGAGCACCGAGGTGGTGCAATGGAACATCGTGCTGGAACTGTTGCCCATGCACCAGTTGACATCGTTGTGCAGCCCCATCCGGTAACCTGGGCGTTCGCCCAGATTGGAATTGCAAAAGCAGCGGCCGCATGCGCCCTTGCCGCAGCAGTCGCTGTAGCTGACAAGGTAGTCCTTACCGTCCTTGGGGTTCCGGCAGGTGCCAATCCATGCCACCTTGGAACTTTCGGTGCCGGGCGGACAGGTGGACACCGAGCCTCCGCAGCAAGAGCACAGGTAGCCATCAACGCCGCAATAGCGCCAATAGTCGCACTGGGTGTCGTCTGGTTCCTTCTTTTTTCCTTGTGCAGCCTCGGCTGTGCGCGATACGCGGTCAAACGGCAGCACCGGGAGCGTGAGAACCGTACCAAGCAAAAGACGACCCATCCGAACCAGGGAGCTTCGACGGGACACGCGCTGTGCCGCGCGCCGGCTGCTGCGCTCAAAGAAAGTGTCAAACTGGCTCATGGCTGCACCCCTTGACTGGCGGCCTGACCGTCGATGTAGTCTTGTACCGATGCCACGTTCATCTCCTTGGCGGTAAACAGGCTCTCCAGTTGCTCACGGGAATTGACCAGACCCTTGGCCCGCACGCGGCCATTTTCATCAAGCAAGACCGCGTAAGGAAGCTTGCCAATCCGGAAGGCCATGCCCAGCTCGGTGGAAAGCACGTAGGGAAGGGATTCGACGCCGACACGGCGTGTGAAGGCAACATGCTCTGCCGCCTCGCCGTCACTGGCAAGGACCAATCGCAACCAGCCCGCCTCCGCAATTGCGATCGACTTGAGAATGGGCAGCAGTTTTTTGCACACCGGGCAGGTCGGCGAGAGAAAGAACAGCAACTGGCTGTGAACACCCGTCGCACCAACGGACACTGTTCCGCCATGCAAAGACGCAAGTTCAAAATGAGGCGCTGCATCGCCTACTTTTGGTCCGGAGTCGATCATCAACGCGCCCATGGGCGCCACCCGTTCATAAAGAATGCCGATCTGACGCGCCAGTGCGAATACCACCACCAGCAAGGCCAGTACCAGTATCCACAGCAGCAGATTGGATACAACAAGAGCATCAGTCATCGGTATTAGCCTTTCAGTTTCAACAGTTGCGGGTGGTTGGACATCAGCTGATTGGCCGCCGCGTACAAACCATACAGGGCCAGTGCACCGGCGACCACGGTGACACCATCGAGCCAGACCAAATCACGGGGAGCTGGTGCCGTGGCCGCAGCCAGGGCCAGGAAGCCCAACACAACGTTGCGCAGCACCAGTGCCCAGGAAAGATGCTGGCGCCCTTCTGGTCCGCCGCAACCGCAATCGATGGCTCGGCGTCCGCGCAACAGGTTGAGCGAAACCGCCAACGTCACCAGCACCAGCACCAGCAATACCAATGCCACTCCAATTTCGCGGGTGGCGATGGGCACGAGCAGCACCCCGCCAGTGAGTTCCGCGGTAACCAGGCTCCATGCCGCGGTAGCGGTCAATCGCGTTGGTAGCAGCCGGTATTGCTCGACGGCCATGGTAAACGCGGCCATGTCTTTGAGTTTTTGCCACCCGCCCGCCAGAAAGATGCTGGCCAGAACGGCGGCACACATGTGCGGTAAAGTTGGGTCGAGCGTGAATGCAGCGGTCATGTCACTGCAACTCCATCAAAGTGGCAGCTTCGCCGATTTGTTCCATGCGGTGCAGGAAGTGCGGTTTGGCTGACGCATCGAACACCGCCAGGCCCATCTTCACGCCGTCGATAGCAAAGAGCTTTGGCGTATCGGTTTGATCGACTGTGAGTGCAATCGCATTCTGGCCGGGCAGGCGCGCCACCCGCTTTTTCTGGTTCAGATCAAAAACCCAGATTTCCGTGGCCGGGTTTTTGTGACTGCCGTCCTTGCCGCCGACATGCATCGCGACAAACATGCGGCCGGTCTTGCGGTGTATCGCAAGAAGTTGATAGCCGCCGGGGCGCCAGGCCTTGCGCATGTCGTTGGCGCCAACCAGTGACCAGGGAGCTTCCAACCGTGGCTCTTCGCCAGACAGATCCGCCGTATGCACCAGCCCTTTGTACGAGACGAAAAAGTGTCTATCCCCAATGTTGTCGCTTTGAACAAAGACCGGATCATCCTCCGGATCGAAGAAGCGCGCACTGCGTGTGCGCGACTTGAAGCTGCCGTTGTCATTGAGCGCTATCGTTTGCAAGGTGCCGTCACCGCACAGGGTGGAAAAGCGGTTGCCGGCGGTTTGCGATGGAATGATGATCCAGCAACCTGGCGTGGAGACTTCGGAGGCAAATTTGCGGGCCTTCAGATCAACAACCGTTACCGATGAGGCGGGAGTGGCATTTTGTACAAATAGCCAACGGCCATCGGAGGAGGGTCGAATCAGGCCCTTGTAGGGCAAGGCCTCGGCATGGCGTGGCGGAATCGAAATCTCGGTCTTGTGCTCAAGCGTCTGTGGGTCATAGATGTCCACCACATCGCTGCGCTCGCCGCGTGACAGCCGGGTGTAATACGTGGTGGCAACGTACAACTCCTGCCGGTCCACCGAGAGCGTCGAATTGCCGGCGTAGCCCGTGGCGATCATGCCAAGGTACTTGAGGGCATCGCCATCAATCACGTGCAAACGCCCGTCCACGATATGGCTCATGGCTATATCGGAAATATAGATGCGATGCGGTGTCGCCGCTGGCATCTTTGCAACCGATAAGGTTTCGAATGTCTGATCGGCGCCTACCGCGGAAGCTGCGTAGGCGCCGGACAAGAACCCCATTGCGACAATCAAACTGAAACGCGACCAGTTCACTATTTTTCCTTGTTGCACTGCGATACTGACCGTTTGATTTCTGCTGCGGCTCACAGTGTGTGTGGATTCTAGGAATGGCTCGTGAGACGGCGTTATCCCAAATTGGCAATACTAGGGAAAACGTTGATGCCTGGTGTGCGCAAGCGATTCAAAAACTTCCATTGAGCCTTGCAATCCAGCGTTCGTTCTGCTTTACTGTAAAGTCCGATAGTGCGCATTGCTTGATTCCTGCATGAACCCAACCTCTCTTGCATCACTTGATCCGATTGACGAAAGTCCGCTCTATTCGCTGGTGCGTCGCGAAACCCATGACGCAGACGAACAGGCCATGTGCCTTCGCGACTGGGATCAGGTTTATGAGCAGCTCTCGCCGGGGCAGTTTGAAGGCCGCTTCATGGAGATCTGCTTTCGGGGCATTCAACTGTTTCGCGAGGTGACCAATCAGTCTGTTCACGAGGAAGGATTGATGCGCGCTGGAGACCGGGTGTTGGGGGTGCCGGTCGCGATGCACGGAGAGGGTTACTTCTGTGGCCACCCCATCTCTTCTGGTGCGATCTTGACCATGGGTGGTGGTGATACCCTGGCATTCAGGGCACCGGCGCATTTCGACATCGTTGCGGTCTCTCTTCCGGCAACGGAGCTGGCGCGGTATGCCATGGATATAGAGCATCGGGACATCGAGCAGGAACTCTGCAACCGGCCAGTAATTCACACCACAAAAGAGTACGTGAACGATTTCCGTGGTTTTCTGCTGACCGCTCTGGAGTCCGTGTCACGCACACCCGCAATGTTGAAGTACGCGGCCATGCAAAAAGGGCTGGAGCTGGCGCTTCTGTCAAGTGTGGTCAAGGCCATTGGATGTGCAGAAGGTGTCGTGCGATCTGCGACTTCGCCAAAGACCCGGCACGCCATCGTCGCACGCGCGCAGGAGTATATGCGCGAGCACGTGGAAGAGCCGCTGACAGTGGAGGATTTGTGCCGCGTATTGAAAGTAAGCCGTCGCACCTTGCAGTACAGTTTTCAGGAAATCCTGCAACTCAACCCGGTGAGTTACCTGCGCGCCATGCGCCTCAACGGCGTTCGCCGCTCGCTCAAGTCTGTCGGTCCAGAGCGGCAATCGGTACAGGATATCGCAGCGCGCTGGGGTTTCTGGCATCTGAGCCACTTTGCCAATGACTATCGCTGCATGTTCGGCGAGCTCCCGTCAGAGACGCTGCGCAACTCGGCCCACCCGATCAGACTAGTCTGAGACGCTACTGACTGCGGTGCTCGCCTGCAGGGCTTGCGGTACGGGTACGCCAAGGCTTTGCAAGGCCTGCCGATAGGACATTGCTGGATGCAAGACGTCAAACTGTACGGCGCGCATGCCAACACTCAGGGCACCATCAACATTGCGGGACTGGTCATCCACGAAGACACAGGCACTGGCGGGCAGGTTCAACTGCTCCAGGCACAGTTTGTAGGCTCGTGGATCGGGCTTGAGGATGCCTGTGTAGGTCGCATCCACGATGCAATCGAAGTGGCTCAGCAGTGCCACGCGATCACGCAGCTCCTTGCCGTAGAACAGGTCCAATTCGTTGGACAATATTGCCAGTTTGCAGCCAGCCCTCTTGGCTGCCTCCACCGCTGCGAGGGCCTGTGGTCGAATCACGGATTCTGGATCCGCGCCGCGGGCACGCGTAACAAACGTCTCCATGCGATCCCAGGTTTCACCCAACAGCATGCCGACCCCACGTGTGCGCGCCATCCAGTAGTCTCGCTCGCTGATGCGCCCGGCTTGCATGTCTTGCCAAAGCAGGTCGCCCGCCGGATCAAATGGTCCGCGCCATTTCAAGGTGCCAGGGCGCAGTCCGAGCGCCGACTCGGTGGCTGCGTGTGTTTCGAACAGGGTTCTGGTAATGACCCCACCGAAGTCGAGCACCAGTGCCTGCCTCATGGCTGAAGTGGCGCACAGACACCGGCAACTACGATGCCCGCAGCAACCCAACGGTCGAATACTGCAAGTGCCGCGTCAGAGAACGCGCAATCGTTGATGTGGGCATCAAGTTCAATGACTTCCGTCGGTGCCTTGGTTTCGGCGCGCGCTACCGCCATGAACGCGGCCAATCCATCGGGATCATGCAAGGGTTGTCCGGCGCGATCCCACTCTTCAATGCCAGCGTGCGGAAGCAACAGGCAGGTCGCGGCACGGGCATCATGCAAACGTGTGGCGATTTCCCGGGCAACTTCCTCCCGCAAAGCCGCATCACCCATGGATGACGCAATCAACCGGTTGTGTGCATGGCTGGGGCGCGACTCGAAGCGCGCAGACGGTACTGACCAGGCCGGGTAATCCACCATGTCAGTCGCACCTGGCGCGACGATCTGCGGTACACCTGCGCGCCCCGCTCCGGTCAGGCGCGAAGCGCCTGCGGTCACACAGGAACCGCCCAGATGATTGGCCAGTTCCTGCAAGCTGAAATCGAACACTGCCGCAAAACGCCCTTGCTCTGCCAGCTCCTCAAAAGAGCGCCCGCCCATGCCGGTGGTGTGAAACACAGCGACTTCGTAGCCGCGCGCTTCGAGTGCGGGTTTGAGCCGCTTCATGTAAGACAACACGCTAGACCCCAAAGAGGTGATACCAACGAGAGGGCGGTCAAATCGGGGCGGCTGCGCATGAAGACAAGCGCCCAGAATGGCGCCCGCAGCTTGAGCCAGCGACGAGCGACACAGACTGTTCAAACCGTACAAGCCACCCGACCACAGCATCATGATCAGGTCGGCGGGGATGCGCTGCGGTGGTACAAGGTGCGAATAGGCGATGGTCGAGACCACGACTTTTGGAACGCCGATCGGCAAAGCGGCTACGGCATCCAGCGCCAGATCGGTTCCCATGGTGCCCCCCAGAGCCAGCACACCGTCGATGCGGCCCTGCTCGTGGAGGCTCGCAACCAGCCGAGTGGCGCCTTGCGCCATCTGCAGCATGGCCTGGTTTTCGTCGCCTAGGGCGGCCAGCTCCTGCAGGTTCACACCTGCTGCCGCCGCGACCTCGACATTGGCGATTTCTGGCTTGAACGGCGTCTGGCCGAGAATGCCAACGTCCATCACCAGCACCGAGCCGCCGCCGCCCTCGATACAGCGGCGCATGAATAACAGCTCGTCGGCCTTGGTGTCAGCGGTACCGATCAAGAGAACGCGCGGGGATGCCTTAGACCCAATCATGCTAGACGCTCGCCTCAACTTCTGCCAACGCACCATCCAATGCGTCGACCAGTACGTCGATCTCTTCGCGCGTGATGATGAGCGGTGGCGAAAGAATGATATTGGGTCCCGAGACACGAACCATGGCACCGCGCCGGTAGGTCGCGCGTGCAATTCTCTGCAACAGATCGCTGCCGCGGGTTATTGTCTTTTTGCCAGGCTTGGACTCGACCATTTCGATGCATGCCATCAAACCGACGCCACGCACATCGCCAACATGTGCGTGACGGTTGACGAACTCGCCGAGGCGCGCTTGCAAATAGCTGCCAACCCGAGCAGCATTGCCCGGCAGGTCAAGCTCTTCGATCAGTTTGAGGCTCTCCAGCGCTGCAGCAGCCCCCACCGGATGGGCGCTGTATGTGTAG
>JAHFQQ010000153.1 GCA_023259235.1 Polaromonas sp.
CGCCTTTCGCGGCGCCCGCGTGGGCAACATGGCCGACTTCGTGCGCGAATTCCACGTCACGCACCAGATCAAGCTCGAGCGCAACTACCGCAGTTTCGGCAACATTCTGGATTCGGCCAATGAGCTGATCAGCCACAACAGCAAGCGGCTGGGCAAAAACCTGCGCACCGAAGCCGGCCCCGGTGAGCCGGTGCGGGTGGTCGAGTCCGTCAGCGACTTTGCCGAGGCGCAGTGGTTTGTCGATGAGGTCCGGCAACTTGCGAGAGACGGTACAGCCCTTGAGGAAATTGCGTTGCTGTACCGCAGCAATGCGCAAAGCCGGGTGATGGAGACCGCGCTGTTCAACGCTGGCGTGCCGTACCGGGTTTATGGCGGCCTGCGTTTTTTTGAGCGCGCCGAGATCAAGCATGCGCTGGCCTACCTGCGCCTGCTGGAGAACCCGAACGACGACACCAGTTTCATGCGCGTCGTCAACTTCCCGCCGCGCGGCATCGGTGCCCGCAGCATCGAGCAACTGCAGGACGCTGCGCGCGCTGCGGGCTGTTCACTCAGTGACGCAGTCGGTGCCGTTCGCGGCAAGACCGGCGCGAATCTGGCAGCCTTTGTTGCCAAGCTCGACGTGCTGCGTGAGCAGACCAGCGGCTGCGCACTGCGTGAAATCATCGAGCAGGTACTGCAGCAAAGCGGGCTCGAGGAGCACTACAAAGCGGAAAAGGAAGGCCAGGACCGGCTGGAAAATCTGGCCGAGCTGGTGAACGCCGCCGAATCCTTTGTGACCCAGGAAGGTTTTGGCCGTGATGCGGTGGCGCTGCCGGTGGATGAGCTGGGCGCGCCGCTGACCCAGTCGCCCGTCAGCCAGGGGCTGGATCCATCAGCGCCGCCGGGCCGTGAGCCGACACGCGAAGTTCTGGCCCCCGACCTCGATACCGGTGAAACGCTCTCGCCACTGGCGGCCTTTCTCACGCATGCGGCGCTTGAGTCCGGTGACAACCAGGCGCAGGCTGGCCAGGACGCCGTACAGCTCATGACCGTGCATTCGTCCAAGGGGCTGGAGTTTGACTGCGTGTTCATCACCGGCCTGGAAGACGGTCTGTTTCCGCACGAAAATTCCATGAGCGATCAGGGTGGCCTGGAGGAGGAGCGCCGCCTGATGTATGTGGCCATCACCCGCGCACGCCAGCGGCTTTATCTGAGTCACGCGCAAACGCGCATGTTGCACGGTCAGACGCGCTACAACCTCAGAAGCCGGTTTTTTGACGAGTTGCCCGAAGCGGCGCTGAAATGGATCACGCCGAAACACCAGCGCTTTACGGCCAATCCGGACCTTGGAATAGCTATAAGTTCAGGAGCTGAAAGCGCACGTAATGATTGGGCTAGCAATGTATTTTCTTCAAAATCTGGTGGCTCCGGTCACCTTGCCGGTCCGCCGGTTCCAGCGCAGCGCAGTGTGTCTGCGCATGGGCTGAAAAACGGCATGAACGTGTTTCATGCCAAGTTTGGCGAGGGCAAGGTGTTGCTGCTGGAAGGCAGCGGAGACGACGCCCGGGCGCAGATCAATTTCACGCGGCATGGCGTGAAATGGCTGGCGCTGAGCGTGGCCAAGCTGACGCCAATATAAAAACCCGGCGAGAGCCGGGTTTTTGGGCAATTGACCGGGCTGCGTCGCGTCAGCGCGGCGCCTGCAGCATCCGGGTCACATCGGTGTCGTTGGGCAGGGCGTAGTCGTAGGCGCGGATGATGCGGCTGTCTTCGGTGCGCACCAGCTTCAGGCTGATGTAGGTGAAGGTGGCAGCGGCCGAATAGGTTCCTACCAGCACCATGCTGGCGTGATGGCTGCGAGCGATATCCTTGATCTCGCGCGACAGCAGCAGTTCGCCGGTTTCTTCCTTGATGAAGACGTCGCCCCGCAATTTGAGTTCCTTGACGTTGAAACCGTTGGCAACCATGCTGGAGGCATATTGTTCAGACAAGGTGCGGCCCAGCGGCGCGGCGCGGCGCAGGTCATTCACATTGACCACTGTGGCGACCAACACCGGCGTGTCGCCGAAGGTGCTGACGTCAATGCCGCCAACCAGCTTGTTGATGGCTTCACGGTTGGACGCGACGAACCGGCTGACCGCGGCTTCCTCGTAAGTCGGGGCAGTGTGCGTTACCGTGGGCGTGCCGCAGCCAGCCAGCAAGGCCAGCGTCGTGGCGGACAGGATCAGTTTGTAGTTCATGAGCCAACCACCTTCATGAGTTTAGGCCAGCTGGGCGGCAGCATCAGGTTCGTGTCCATTTCTTCGATGTAATAGATATCAGTCTTGCGGGTCAGGTAGCGCCCGCCATCGCTGACCGTGGTGGTCAGGATCAGTTCGGTGTGGGTCGGGCCGCCGGAGTCGATGCTGGCAATGGTGTCTGCCACGGCAGCCAGGCCCAGCCCGCCGGCCAGCTTGGTGTCGAGATGCTCAAAACGAAGACCGTACATCGCATACAGCCCCGCAGTGATCATGGTGAACTTCCCGGGAACGAAGTTGGGCCGTGGGCTTTTGTGATAGACCACCTGGGTCTGGTAGCTCACTTGCAGTGCATTGCCGGGTGCCTTATCCACCGTCCGTCCGCTTCTGACCAGTTCAGTGATGAGAAATTCGTGGAATGCCTTGTCGAACGTGCTGGCGTTGGCTGGCAGCGCCACGTACAGCTCGTTCGAGGAACCGCCGCCCTTGTTCAGTGTGTCGAGCGTTTGGGCGACGACGTCCTTGGCCAGCAGGTTCCAGTGCCCGGCCGAGCGGACCTTGGGTTGCACCGTCAATGGAAAGTTCTCGGACACCGGGATTGGCGAGGTGGCGCAGCCGACCAGAAACACCGTGCCGGCACCAAACACCAGCAATTTCAGGATTTTCGGAATCAAGGTAGCCTCCTAATTTTTATGGTTGGTAAAGCGGAAAGCGCCATCGTGGCGACGTCGGGATGGTTCATTATCAGCCGATCCATTCCATAAAAACAAGATAAATCAATACCTTCAACCGCTTTTTTCATGTTGTTTGGTGAATTTGTTGTGGCTTTGGCAACACGCGGTCATTGGCGGCTCAATCATCGTGGTGACAGTTTTCGGAGCCGTGTTTTCCCGCAATCGTGCAGAAGGCGCCAAATTATCAGGCCGTTCCGGGAGGAATAGCCGAATCGGCAGTTGACTGCCCGGTATCGGTGTCCACAAAGCAGTCCCGAAACGTGAAGTAAATCGAAGTAAAAAACATCGTCACAATGATCAGGGCGATCGGAAACACGACCGTGGTTGCCAGCAAGGGACTGCCCAGCATGGCGGCAATCAGTGTTACCAGGAGGATTGCAATAATGAAAATTCCGGTCCAGGCCAGGCCGAATACGGTGAACGCACCCATGTTTTTATAACACGCCATGAAGCTGAAAAACAGGCTCTTGACCGGCGTCACCCCATGCCAATGCACCAGCGCCGGTGCATGCCAGAAAAGCAGTGATAGCGGCAGGTACAGCGCCATTGCCACCCACATCGCCGCTTGAAAGCCGCTTTGCAGCGCCAACTCCTCGGTAAGCTTGCCGCCCACCAGGTAGAGCTTGGCAAACTCCCCGCCATCAAACAGGGCAGACACCGCCATCACGCCCAGAAAGCCCATGGCATACAAGGCTCCCAGCACCATCATGGCCTGCTTGCGCTGCTGACCAGCGCGAAAGGCGCTTATCAAAATGGAGGGCATGGGAAATTTGCCTTTGGTCGCCTCCTGCGTGGCGGCCATCAGTCCGAGCGTAGCGGCTGGCAGCAGCGCCAGCGCCAGCGCCGCGCCCACATAGGGCAGCAGCGTCGCGAGCGAAAGCACCGTCATGAACATGAAAAACAGCCCCGACATGGCCAGCGGCTGCTTCATGAAAGTCGTGATGCCCAGCTTGACCCAGATCAGGCCGGTGCGGGCGGGAACAATGTTCAATTTCATGGCTGGAGGCCGGGCTCATGACCCGGGTTTCCGGGTTTACAGGACATAAGGGCGTGCCAACCGCTCGCGCAAGACGCGCTCAAAATGGGCGGGATCGTGCGCCTTGAGCATGGCTGCATCGCGTGGCAAATGAAGATCCCATAGCCGTGAAATCCAGAAACGCAGCGCGCCGGCGCGCTGCATGGCTGGAAGCAGGGCGCGTTCCTGCGCCGTCAGGGGGCGTACCTGCCGATAGGCATCCAGAAAAGCACCAGCACGCGCCGCATCCTGGGCGGCCTGGTCGGAATCAATGCACCAGTCATTGAGGCAGACACCGATATCAAATAAAAAGGTATCGCACCCGGCAAAGTAAAAATCAAAAAATCCGGTAAGTTTGCCGTTCTCGAACATCACGTTGTCGCGAAACAGGTCGGCGTGGATAACGCCGCGCGGCAAGCTGCGATAGGCAGATGAGGCGGCAATATGGTTCTGGTAGGCCAGCTCACCCAGAATCAGGCTGCGCTGCGCCGCGGTGATGTGTGGCAGCACGAGCGGCACGGTGTCGTTCCACCAGCTCAAACCGCGCAGGTTGGGTTGCTGCCGGGCAAAGGATTGCCCGGCCAGATGCATGCGTGCCAGCATCTGGCCCACTTGGGCGCAGTGATCCGGCGTGGGTGCCAGTTCGCTGTGGCCGGGCAGTTTGTTGACGACGGCGGTCGGTTTGCCCTTCAGCCGGTGCAGGATGGCTCCGCTGGCATCGGCAGCCGGGTTGGGCACGGGAATGCCGCAGCCCGCCAGATGCCTCATCAAGTGCAGGTAAAACGGCAATTGTTCGAACGTCAGCCGCTCAAACAGCGTCAGCACGTAGTGGCCTTCGCTGGTGTCCAGGAAGTAGTTGGTGTTTTCGATGCCGCCCGCGGCGCCCTCGATGTTCCGCAGTTGCCCCAGATTCAGGGTGTTCAGGAACGCAGCCGCTTCGTCAAACGAGACCTCGGTAAATACGGCCATGCCTGAAACGAAACCTTGAACTAGTACTGCAACCGGGAAGTAGCGGAACAAAATGAAAGTGATGGATTCGTGCGCAGGGCAGGGCGCAAGCCACAGCGAAGGCTGTGCGCCTTCGCAAGGACTGCAACGCCGCCATGGGTGCGAAGACGCGCTTTCATGTTTCGATATTTTCGGGTTTCAGTACTAGAAATTGGACACAAAAAATCTAGAATTTCAGCACGTTCCAGACCCGTGAGCCATTGGTGTCGCTGTTGGCTGCTGCCGGAGCGGTGCCCCGTGCGCCTTCGGCAGGCTTGATCTCGTAGGGCGGTACATTGGCTTTGGGCTGCACGATGATTTGCTCGGTCTGGCCACCGACCCGCAGCTCGTCGATGCGCGAGCCGGCATCCTCGATGTGGATTCGCTGGATGGTCTGGTTGCTGCGCCCGGCCTGCATCGGTGCCTCGGCCGCGGCGGGCTCTTTTGCAGGCGCCTGCGTTTGAGCCACTGCCGCGGCCAGCGGCAGCACGGCAAGCGCAGCGGCAATCAGGGGACCAAAAGCGTTTTTCATGACTGTATTGTAGGCTGGCCGGTCCGAAATGGATTGGCGCTCTTGACACCAATATCCCCGACAATCCGGTTCCATGAGCTCTGACAAAAAAACGCTGCTGCTGGTTGACGGCTCCAGCTACCTGTACCGTGCCTTTCATGCCATGCCCGATCTGCGCGTCAAACCGGGTGACCCGCAAAGTGCAGCCACGGGCGCCATTCGCGGCATGATCAACATGATGCAGAAACTGCGCAAGGATGTGCGTGCCGATTACGCGGCGTGCGTGTTCGATGCCAGGGGCCCGACCTTTCGCGACGCGCTTTACCCCGAGTACAAGGCGCAGCGCTCGGCCATGCCCGACGATCTGCGCAGCCAGGTCGGACCAATTCATGAAGTGGTGCAGCTGCTGGGCTGGAAAGTCCTGAGCGTGCCCGGGGTGGAAGCCGACGATGTGATCGGCACGCTGGCCTGCACGGCCTCGCGGCAGGGCATTGAAGTCATTATTTCCAGCGGCGACAAGGACCTGAGCCAACTGGTGAGTGAAAACGTCACCGTGATTGACACCATGAACGAGCGCCGCCGTGACCTGGCCGGCGTGGAAGCCGAATTCGGCGTGCCGCCGCGTCTGATGGTTGATTACCAGACACTGGTCGGCGATGCGGTCGATAACGTTCCCGGCGTGCCCAAGGTCGGCCCCAAAACCGCCGTCAAGTGGCTGCTGGAATACGGCTCGCTCGATGCACTGGTGGCGCACGCCGGCGAGATCAAGGGCGCGGTCGGCGACAGCCTGCGCCGGTCGCTGGACTGGCTGCCGAGGGGCCGCGAACTGCTGACCATCAAGAAAGACTGTGACCTGGCCTGCTACGTCGAGGGTCTGCCTGCCATGAAAGCAATCGCCATCGGCGCACAGCAGACCGACGCGCTGAAGGATTTTTATGAAAAATACGGGTTCAAGAGCCTGGTCAGGCAAATCGACATTGAAACAACGCCGCCCGAGCGGATGGGCGGGCCGCCGGCCCAAACCGCGGGATCTGCGCGTGCCGGCAACGCACCCGATGCGCCCGGCCTGTTTGACGGCCCCGCTTTTCTGAACACGCCGCTGGCCGAGCGCGCAACCAACCTGCACTACGACACCATTTTGACGTGGCCCGATTTCGAGCGCTGGCTGGCCAGAATCGAAGCGGCCGGGCTGGTGGCGCTGGATACCGAAACTACCTCGCTCGACGAAATGCTGGCGCAGATTGTTGGCGTGAGCTTTAGCGTCACGCCGGGCGAGGCGGCCTATATTCCACTCACACACGACTACCCCGATGCCCCGGCGCAATTGCCGCGCGACGAAGTACTGGCAAAACTCAAACCATGGCTTGAAAACCCGGCCCGGGCCAAGCTGGGCCAGCACGTCAAATACGACCGGCATGTGTTTGCCAACCATGGCATTGAAGTGCAGGGCTATGCCCATGACACCATGCTGCAAAGCTATGTGCTGGAAGCGCACAAGCCGCACGGGCTGGCCAGCCTGGCCGAGCGGCATGTCGGGCGCAGCGGCATCAACTACGAAGACCTGTGCGGCAAGGGGGCCAGCCAGATCAAGTTCAACCAGGTCGATATTGCCAAGGCCTCTGAATACTCCTGCGAAGACTCTGACCAGACGCTGGACGTACACCGCGTGCTGTGGCCGCAAATTGAAGCCAATGACAAACTGCGCTTCATTTACGAACTGGAAATAAAGAGCAGTGAAACGCTGTACCGCATTGAGCGCAACGGCGTGCTGATTGACGCGCCCACGCTGGCCCGGCAAAGCGCCGAGCTGGGCCTGCGCATTTTGCAACTCGAGAAAGAGGCGCACGAACTGGCGGGCCAGCCTTTCAATCTGGGCTCGCCAAAACAGATCGGCGAGATTTTCTTTACCAAGCTCGGTCTGCCGGTGGTCAAGAAAACCCCCAGCGGCGCGCCCAGCACAGACGAAGAAGTGCTCGAGAAGCTGGCCGAAGACTACCCGCTGCCAGCCAGAATTCTGGAGCACAGGGGCCTGTCAAAACTCAAGGGCACTTACACCGACAAGCTGGCCCAGCTCGCGAATCCGAAAACCGGCCGTGTCCACACGCATTACGCGCAGGCGGTCGCCGTCACCGGGCGGCTGTCGAGCAACGACCCGAACCTGCAAAACATTCCGATCCGCACGCCCGAGGGCCGCCGCGTGCGAGAGGCTTTCGTGGCGCCCGCGGGCAGCGTGATTGCGAGTGCCGACTATTCGCAAATCGAGCTGCGCATCATGGCGCATATCAGTGAAGACGAAGCATTGCTGCGCGCTTTTACCGAAGGTGTTGACGTGCACCGCGCCACCGCCGCCGAAGTGTTTGGTGTTGCGCCCGACCAGGTCAGCAGCGAGCAGCGGCGCTACGCCAAGGTCATCAACTTCGGCCTGATCTACGGCATGAGCAGCTTTGGCCTGGCGCGCAACCTGGGCATAGAAACCAGGGCCGCCGCCGCCTATATTGACAAGTACTTCCAGCGTTACCCTGGCGTCAAGCGCTACATGGATGAAACGCGGCTGTCAGCCAAAAGCAAAGGCTACGTCGAGACTGTGTATGGCCGGCGTCTGTACCTGCCCGAAATCAATTCACCCAACGGCCCGCGCCGCGGCGCCGCCGAGCGCGCCGCCATCAACGCGCCGATGCAGGGCACGGCGGCTGACCTCATCAAGCTCAGCATGAACCGCGTGCAGCAGGTGCTTGACGACGACAAGCGCGCCACAAAA
>JAHFQQ010000154.1:0-2060 GCA_023259235.1 Polaromonas sp.
GTGGGCGTCGGTCAGCTCCAGTCCTTCGACTTTGGCCTGGGCCCGTGCGAAGTCCTCTGACCAGTCGTCCAGATTTTTGAGATAGCCTTCAACGTCGGTGGTGACTGTTTGACCATTGACTAACAGCATGCTTGCAGCTCCGGCAAATTGCGATTGAGAGATGATTTGCGTTGATGGACAAAGGCCACGAATTGCTGCGCCCAGTTGCTGCCTGCACCGCTGTGCAGATGGGCGTACGAGGCAAGCACGTTGCGATAGACGATGCCGTCACGCTGGCCATCGATGCCATGCCCGCGGATCACGCGGTAGGCAAATTTCAAGTCGGACGAGAAGTGTTCCAGGCTTGAATAGTGAAACTCGTGTCCACGCAGTCCGTTCGACAGTGCTCCCGCGGGCTGAGGCCAAAGTGCGTCCGCGGTGGCCTGAAGCTCCACATAGCCGCGTCCGACCGGATGCTCATGCATCACCACGTCAACGGGCAACGCGCCCACCATGTCATGAACAAGGCCTTTCCATCGCAGGGTGCGCGCCAGGTACATGAGGCCACCGCATTCGGCATACACCGGCAGACCCGCTTCAATGGCGGCACGGATACAACTGCGCAGCGCGACATTGGCTTGTAACCCGGGCATGAACATTTCCGGAAAACCACCGCCGATGAACAAGCCGTCCACCTCTGGCAGTGCCGTATCCCGTAAGGTATCGAATGTGAGAATCTCGGCCCCGGCCTGTTTCAGGGCCAGCAGATCATCCGGATAGTAAAAACCAAATGCCTTGTCGCGTGCCACGCCAATTCGAACGCGCGGCTGTTGGGGCGACGGTGGTGTGGGGAATGCCGCGCTGCGTCTCGGCAGCGATGGGGCGCTGGCAGCCACCTGGAGCATCCGTGACAAATCGACCTGTCCAGCGATCATCTGGCCGATGGCTTGCACGCGCTGAGCGGCGTCGTCAAGTTCATGACTTGGCATCAGGCCAAGATGACGTTCCACCACCGCCAGGCGCGGGTCATGGGCGATTGCGCCCAGCACCGGCACATCAGTGTAATGCTCGATCACGGCGCGCAGCTTGGACTCGTGCCGGGTGCCTCCCAACTGATTCAGGATGACGCCGGCAATTCGAACGTGCGCGTCGAACGCCTGGTAGCCAAGAATCAACGGTGCGACGCCACGCGTCATGCCACGGGTGTCGAGTACCAGAACCACGGGCAGGTCCAGCAACGTAGCCATTGCCGCGTTACTGTTGCTGCCGTCCAGCGCCAAGCCGTCGTACAGGCCCTTGTTGCCTTCCACGATGCTGATATCAGCCTGCATGGCATGGTGCATGAAGCAGTCGGTGATTTGCCCGGGTGACATCAGGAAGGCGTCAAGGTTGAAGCAGTCGCGGCCACTGGCCTTGCTCAACCACATGGGATCAATGTAGTCCGGCCCCTTCTTGAAAGCTTGTACCGCCAGACCTTGCGCTGTCAGGGCAGCGCAGAGTCCAACCGCGACCGTGGTCTTCCCGGACGATTTATGCGCAGCGGAGATCAGAAAGCCTGCCATATTCGAAGGGGTTCAGGCGCTGACAGCGGCATCCGCGGGTTTGCCAGCGGGCGGCGCCGCATCGTCGAGTCGTTCCGGCAAGAAGCCAATCACCTTGAGCGCCAGCGTGATGATCAACCCCACGATGGCTACCCCGCCAAAGCCCAGCGCCCATTCCGGCAGGCTGGGCGTGTAATCGTTGATCACGCCGTCATAAAAACTGCTGCTCACTTGCCAGCCTGGGAAAATGACCAGGGGAAATGCCTGGCCTCCGATGATGGTGACGTACATCTGTGCAAAGCCACCAGCGACGACCAGCGCAGCACTGGCTGCGACTTGGCGACGCATCTGGCCAATGCGAGGGTGCAACAGCAGCACGATTGGTAGCACGCCACCCAGCAGCACCTGGCCCAGCCAGAACAATGCAGTGTACAAACCTCCATCAAGCAAAATGAAGCGCTCGAACCCGTGGTGCTTCGTGAAGTACAGATTGGTCAGGTGATAGACCAGCACGAAATACAGGCCCGCTGCAATGAAGAT
>JAHFQQ010000154.1:2070-8197 GCA_023259235.1 Polaromonas sp.
TGCAGTCGCGCAAACCGTGCAAGCAGGGCGTCGCTCAAGGGACGGCTGCTGCCGTGGCACGCCAGCATCAGCACCAGCACGAACACGGCCATGCCATAACTGAGCGATAGCGCGATGAACAACGGCGCCAATAGTGCCGAGTCATAGGCCTGGCGAGCCACCAGAAAACCAAAAATTGATCCGGTCCCGGTGGTCAGCGCAATGCGCCAGACAAAGGCGAAAAGGCCGGCCAGCGGTGTGTAGCGGTTCATGCGCCGCTCCATCATGGTCCACAGGTAGGCGATCACAAGGCCCATGAAGCCCGAATAGAGAAAGATGTTCAAGGCAAAGATGGATTTGAAGTTGAAGTGCGTCATGGCAATGATCAGTCGGTCGGGCCGCCCCAAATCGAGCATCAATACTGCCAATCCGCCCAGCAGGAGCGCAACGGCCAGCAGGCCGGACAGCGGCGCCAGTGGCTTGAACTCCGTCTTGCCGAACACCGAGGCCATCGAGGCCACATTCAGCGCACCCGATGCCGCAACCACCAGAAACACGGCAAAAACATGGGGCAAGCCCCAGACGATCTGGTTGTTCATACCGGTCACGATATGGCCCTGGTGCTCCATGATCCAGACAGCCCTCAGGCCGAGCAGCGTGACCAGCCCGAGTGCCCCCAGCAGCAGGTAGTAGCCGGGACTGTTGCCTTGCAATTGCCGCAGAGTGATTTTCATGGTTCAGATTCCGAGGTAGCGCACGCCAGTATCGAGATTGAGGTCTTCGCGGATCTGCCGCGTCCGGTAGCTGGCAACCCGTTTGGATATCTCGCTGTTCGGGTCGTTCAAGTCGCCAAAAACAATGGCTTCGTGCCTCGCTGCGTTGCAGGCGCTCACACAGGCCGGCTGCTCGCCGCGGTCTACCTTGTGGACACACAGTGTGCAACCTTCAACAGTGCCCTTGCCGCGGGGGACATCTGCTTTCTGATTGAGCAGAGGTTCGTGGACGAATGAACGTGCCTTGTAGGGGCAGGCCATGACGCAATAGCGACAGCCGATGCAGATGTGCTTGTCTACCAGCACGATGCCGTCAGCACGCTTGAAGGATGCGCCGGTGGGGCACACATCGACGCAAGGTGGCTCGGCACAGTGTTGGCACATCATCGGCAGGGACTGGATTTTTCCGGTGCGGACTTCCTTGAGTTCGATTTTTCGAATCCACTGTGAATCCGTTGTTCGGGTGCCTCCCGACAGGCCGTTTTCCGTGTTACAGGCGGTGACACAGTCGGTGCAGCCGCTGGCGCATTTGCTGCTGTCGATCAGCATGCCCCACCGGACCTTGCTGCTGGCCCCTGGGCTGAGGGCAACGCCTACAGGTGCGGCTTGGGCAATTTCGATCAGCCGGACACCGGGTGCGATCATGACACTGGCCAGGCCGGCTGTGGCGACGCCCAGAAAACCACGGCGACTCGTCTTCCCGCCAGTCGCTTCGCTCGAGGGGATCGTCATGTCTTGCTTCATGGCCTTCATTGTTGCTGCGCCAGTACCCGTCGCAATTGCAGACTCAGCGGCTGACCCGGGTCGCCATGGGACGCCAGTGCTTCGAGAGAGGTCTGGGGCAACTTGCCGGCATGGCATTCAAAGCAGTCTATTTTTACCGCTGCATAGCTATGACAGCTTTGGCAAAAATTGGTGCTCGCCTCAGTCACGCTGCCATTGGCCTTGCTGGCATGACACCCTATGCAAGCCTTCAGGCTGTAGCTGCCGGTGCGAATCCCGCGGCGAAGTGTGTCGTCGCGTTGGTGCTTGAGCAATTCCATGTGGTTACGCCGCATGAAAGCGGGGTCTTCCACGCATTTGTCGCCACGAGCCGACTCGATAACCGGCTGCGGCACTTGCCCCGCCGTCACTTGGGCGCCTGTGCCGCCGGCGAGAGCGGCATGGCTCGCAGCCAGCATCAGCCCGATGCTGATCAAGAGGCGAACCGGTCTGACTGAATGGACGGCAAACCGTGGCATGACGCTAGTCTCCAAGCCCCATCTGGATGTATCCGGTCGGGCACACGTCGGCACAGATGTGGCAGCCAATGCACTTGTTGTAGTTGGTGTCGACGTAGCGACCCATGGTGGACTTGGACTTCGGTACCTTGAATACGGCAACCTGCGGGCAATAGACCACACAGTTGTCGCACTCGAAGCATTGCCCGCAACTCATGCACCGTTTGGCCTCGGCCACCGCCTGGGCTTCCAGCAGAGGTTGCAAGCGCTCTTCGAAGTTGTTCAGGGCCTGCGCTGCGGTGAGCGTGAGCATGCCGCGCCGATTGCGAGCCACATAGGGGAAGTGACCCAGGAACAATTCCTTGTGGGAGATTACATAGCGGTCTGATCGGTTGTCGAAATTGTGAATCGCCGCCGTGCTCTTGTCCGTGCCTCGTATCGGTTCATGCACCTCACTGAAGGTGTAGCCTTTTTCCAGCATCTTGCGTTTTAGATCGAAGGCATGGACGTCGATTTTCGGACGTTTCTCCATTGGCTCGTTCTGCAGAAAACGGTCGATGCCGTCGGCCGCAATGGCGCCGTGTCCGATCGCGGTAGTCAGCAAATGGGGGCGCACGACGTCGCCGCCCACAAAAATGCCGGGCTGCCCCTGTACCTGATAGTTTTTGTCGCTGTCGATGGCGCCCTTGCCGTTGTTGAACTCGTCCAGTCCGGCAAAATCTACCGCCTGGCCGATGGCCGAGACGATCAGGTCGGCGGGAAGGTCCTCTTCCGTGCCTTCAATGTTCTTGATTTCCAGCCGTCCGCCCACGACTTTGGCCTCGCAACGCATCACGCGAAGGGCAATGGCGCGGCCATCCGGCCCGCGCAGGACCGCGACCGGCGTCATGCCGCCCCGCATCGTGATACCTTCGGCCAGCGCCTGCTCCACCTCATGCTTGGTGGCCTGCATCTTGTCCACGGCAAAGATGGAGGTTAGCGTGACTTCCGCACCCTGGCGTGCCGACGCCTCAGCCACATCGTGTGCGACATGGCCGGCGATGGCGTGTTCGGGTCGATCCGACTCATGGACCGTTTCGATGTGGCCCAACCGTCGGGCCACCGTGGCTACGTCGATTGAGGTGTCGCCACCTCCAACCACCACCACGCGCTTGCCCACGTGGCGCAAACGCCCATCGTTGAAGGCCTTGAGAAACGACGTGGCAGTGACGCAGTTGGGAGCGTCGGCACCGTCGACCGGCAACGCGCGCCCGGCCTGCGCGCCTAGCCCCAGAAACACGGCGTCAAATTCAGCGCGAATTTGCGCCATGCCGATGTCGGTGCCGATGCGGCAGTTCATCCGGGTTTTCACACCCAAGTCGATGATTCGCTGGATCTCGGCGTCCAGCACGTCGCGTGGCGTGCGAAAACCCGGAATGCCATAGCGCATCATGCCGCCGAGTTCCGCTCGTTCATCGAATAAAGTAACTTCATGGCCCTTGAGCGCCAGCTGGTAGGCCGTTGACAAGCCAGCAGGCCCGCCTCCGATCACAGCTACCTTTTTCCCGGTCAGGGTGGTTGGTTTGGGGTAGGCGAGATGGTTGGCAATCGCGTAGTCGCCGAGAAAATGCTCGACCGAGTTGATACCGACAAAGTCATCCACTTCATTGCGATTGCAGCCGGATTCGCAGGGGGCCGGACAAACGCGGCCCATCACCGAGGGAAAGGGGTTGGCCTCGGTCAGCCGCCGAAACGCGTATTCCTGCCAGCTCATGCCAGCGGGCGGCTTCTCGACGCCGCGCACGATGTTGAGATAGCTGCGGATGTCCTCGCCCGCCGGGCAACTGCCCTGGCACGGTGCGGTGCTTTGAATGTAGGTAGGACACTTGTGTGAGTGGCCTGCATCAAAAATCTCCTTTTGCCAGGAACGCACCGTGCTGTCGCCATCCTTGTAGCGACGAAAGTTGAGTGGTTTGGCGATGGCGGATTCAGCGGGGGCGGGCATGTTGATGTCTCCTGATGTGTGTATTTGCGGCCAGAGGATGTCGCTACCTGTCGCCCAGGCGGATTGCCTTGCTAACCAATTGGTGTACTCCACCGACCATGCTCATATCAAATCCGTAGTAGGGCAACACTTTGGTGAACTGCGCTTTGCAGATGGCGCAGATGGTGGCCATGAAGTTCACGCCGTGATCGTCCACCACGCCTTTCAAGGCTTCCATGCGGGGCATGGCACCCTTGACGCGCAATTCCATCAAATCGTCCGTCAGCAGGCCGCCGCCGCCGCCGCAGCAAAATGTGTTTTCATGGATGGTTTGCGGCGACATGTCATGAAAATGATTCGCCACGGACATGATGATGCGCCGCGGGATGACGAACTGTCCGCCGGGCATGTTGCCCATGCGCGAAGCACGCGCGACGTTGCAGGAATCGTGGAAGGTGATGATGCGGTCGTCGTTGGCGTCCTTGTTGAAGCGTAGCGCGCCGCGCTGGATCAGGTCATCGGTGAACTCGCAAATGTGCTGCGGCACCGGATAACGCTGATCGAGATAGTCGAACGGACCAATCAGGGTGTTCCAGAAGCTGTAGGCCACGCGCCCGCACTCCCCGACCACTATGCGCTTGACACCCAACTCAAGCGCGGCTTCGCGCACGCGCAGCGAAATGTTCCGCATTTGCTCATAGTTGCCGATGAACATGCCGAAATTGCCCGCCTCCGAAGCATGAGAGCTTAGTGTCCAGCTGATGCCAGCCGCGTGGAAAACCTTGGCATAGCCGATCAGGCTCTCCACGTGAGGTTCGGAGAAAAAATCGGCTGAAGGCGTGATCAGCAGCACTTCGGCGCCCTTGACATTGAGTGGAAACTTGATGCTTAGGCCGGTTTCTTCCTCGGTGTCCTCCTCCAGACCTTCCAGCGTGTTTTCCAGCGCCGGGCCGGGGATACCCAGGTTGTTGCCGACGCGGTGGACCTTTCCGATAATCTCGTTGGCGTATTTTTGTCCCATCCCGATGGAGTCCATGATCTCTCGGGCAGCCATGGTCACCTCGGCCGTATCGATGCCATACGGACAGAATACCGAGCAGCGACGGCATTCGGAGCATTGGTGGTAATAGGCATACCACTCATCCAGAACCTCGCGCGTAAGATCCACCGCGCCTACCAGCCAGGGAAAGTGCTTGCCCGCAAACGTGAAGTAACGCCGATAAATCTTGCGCATCAGGTCCTGGCGCGCCACCGGCATGTTTTTCGGATCGCCTGTGCCCAGGAAGTAGTGGCATTTGTCCGAGCAGGCGCCGCAATGGACGCAGGCGTCCATGTAGACCTGTAGCGAGCGGTACTTGCCGAGCAGCTCACCCATCCTGGCAATGGCCTTGGCCTGCCAGTCTTCCACCAATTCTTCGGGGAAGCCCAGCGCCTTTTGCATGGACGCATTCGCCGCAAAGGGCTTGAGATGCGACATGGCGCCAGCCTGCACCAGTGGAATGACCGGATAAGCCTTGAGCTTGGGGGTATCGAACGCAGCGGCGGCCATGATTCTGATGGGTTAAGCGCGCTTGTCCAGCGCGGCGGCCCATGCTGCGATATGTCGCTGCTCCCGCGGGTCGTCGGCCTGGTTACGCGTTGGGCTGAAAAACATTCCTGGCGCATGCAGCAACTTGCTGATCGGAAAGATCAGGATGAGAAGTGCCACCAGCGCCAGATGCACCAGCAGAACCGGGTCTGCCGGCAGGAACTGCAAGTTCAAGCGAAGCAGGCCCAGCGCGAACATCTTCACGGCCACAATGTCTGTGTGCTTCACAAAGCGCATCACCAGCCCCGTCAGACCAATGGCCAGCAACAGGGCCAGCATCAGGTGATCTGACGGCGTGGAGATGTAGCGTACGCGATCGACCATCCAGCGGCGCGCCCACAGGCAACCCAGGGCCGCGACCATGGCAAGCCCGGCATAGGTGCCAAAAGGTTGCAGCGACACGACCAGCGGCCACACCGGTTCCTGGAAATAGCGCAGGTGGCGCAACACTACCAGCAGCAGTGCGGCGTGAAACGTCCAGCCGAAAATCCAGGTCCATTTTCTGGATTTGAAGAGGCTCTCAAAGAACACCACTTCGCGTGCCATGCGCCAACCGACTCCAGTGCTGGTCATTGGTGCTGGCGTAGTGGGAATTTTCAGCGGC
>JAHFQQ010000354.1 GCA_023259235.1 Polaromonas sp.
ATGGGCCTGGCGCCACACGGACAGGGCGCACGCGTGATCCTCGACGGCGTGACACGCAAAGACGGCAGGCTGCCCGTCAATCCGTCGGGCGGCCTCAAGTCGCGCGGCCACCCGATCGGCGCCACCGGTGTGTCGCAGCATGTGATGGCGGCCATGCAGTTGTCCGGGCAGGCTGGCGCAATGCAGGTCGAAGGGGCCCGCTTGGGCGCCGTGTTCAACATGGGAGGGGCTGCAGTAGCCAACTACCTGAGCGTGCTGGAAGCGGCATGAATACTGCTCCGGTGATGAATCTCGGGCGGCTACTGAGCCACACCGCCCGGCTTTATCCCGGGCATGCCTCGCTGATCCAGGGTGACCGGCAGTGGACCTGGCAAGAAATCGACCGCCGGGTCGACGCCATGGTCAGCGCCCTGCGTCAGCTCGGCTTGAAGAAGGGTGACAGGATACTCGCGCAGTCGCGCAACAACCTGCAGATGTTCGAGAGCTGCTGGGTGGCGTTTCGCCTCGGCTGTGTCTGGGTGCCAACCAACTTCCGGCTGACGCCGCCAGAGGTGGCTTATCTTGGCGCATCGAGCGGCGCGGTGGCCATGATTGTCGAAGCGGTCTTTGCCGCGCACGCCGATGCGGTGCGCGCGGCATCGCCGCAGCTCAGGCATGTCATTCGCATCGGTGAGCCCCGCGCAGGCGAGTATTCGTATGAATCGCTGGTACAACAGCACTTGGGCCAACTGCCTGTTGAACGGCCAGCCGACGTGGCGGTCGGTTACGACGATCCGCTGTGGCTCTTCTATACGTCGGGCACGACCGGCAAGCCCAAGGCCGCTGTGCTCACGCATGGCCAAATGGCCTTCGTTGTGGCCAATCACCTGGCCGACCTGATCCCCGGCACGCGGGAGCAGGACCGTTCGATTGCCGTGGCGCCGCTGTCGCATGGCGCTGGCATCCATGCCCTGATGAACGTTGCGCGCGGGGCCGCTACGGTCTTGCTGCCCGGTGAAAAGCTGGAGCCCGAAGAGTTTTGGCAGCTCGTGGAGCGCCATCGCGTCAGCAACCTGTTCACCGTGCCGACCATCGTGAAAATGCTGGTTGAACACCCAGCGGTCGACCGCCATGACCACAGCTCGCTGCGCTACCTGGTTTATGCTGGCGCGCCGATGTACCGCGCCGACCAGAAGCTGGCGCTGCGCAAGCTCGGCAAAGTACTGGTGCAGTATTTCGGCCTTGGCGAGGTGACCGGCTGCATCACGGTGCTGCCGCCTGAAATGCATTCGGCCGACGACAGTGATCCGGATGCCAACATCGGTTCTTGTGGCCGCCCGCGCACCGGCATGGAGGTGGCGATCCTCGACGCGAAGCTGCAACCGGTGAAAACCGGAGAAGTCGGCGAGATCTGCTGCCGCGGACCCGCCGTGTTCAATGGCTACCACGACAACCCCGAAGCCACCGAAAAAGCCCTGCGTGGCGGCTGGTTCCACACGGGCGACCTGGGCCGCATGGACGAGCGTGGGCTGCTCTACATCACCGGGCGCGAGTCTGACATGTACATCTCGGGCGGCTCCAACGTGTACCCGCGCGAGGTCGAAGAGGTGCTGTTGACGCACCCTGGCGTTGCCGAAGCTGTAGTCATCGGTGTACCCGATGAAAAGTGGGGCGAGAGCGGCGTGGCGGTGGTGGTGCGGCGTGAGGGCGCGGCAGCGATGGACGAAGCCGCGCTTCTGGCCCACCTGGAAGGCCGTTGCGCCCGCTACCGTTGGCCCAGGCAGGTATTTTTCTGGGACGCATTGCCGAAGTCGGGCTACGGAAAGGTCACGAAAAACGATATCAGGCGCCTGCTCATCGAGCGCGGCGAAGTGAAGGAACTGGTGCAATGTTGAGGGCCGCCGCCCCGGGCCGGGAAGACGATGCTTTCAGCCTAAAATATTCCATGGAGCGAGTTGACTGCCATTGGAATAGTGCCTCGATAACTGCCAGGGCCGGCGCTGCCTCGCAAGTGCCTGAATCCAGTTAGAGCCCGGACAATTCATTTTCAACCACTGTCAAGGAGACAAACCATGCAAATCACCCGACGCAACCTTCTCGCTGGCGCCAGCGCCACTGCTCTCGCATTGCCCATGGGCAGCGCGTTTGCCCAGAAGGCTGAATTCACCTACAAGTATGCGAACAACCTCCCGGTGACGCATCCGATGAACACCCGCGCCAAGGAAATGGCCGATGCGATCAGGGCCGAAACCAAGGGCCGGGTCGATATCCAGATATTCCCGAACAACCAGCTCGGCTCGGACACCGACATGCTGAGCCAGGTGCGCTCCGGCGGCATTGAGTTCTTCACCTTGTCGGGACTGATCCTGTCGACGCTGGTGCCGGCAGCGGCGATCAACGGCATGGGCTTCGCGTTCCCTGACTACGACACCGTCTGGCGCGCCATGGACGGCGACCTCGGCGCTTATGTCCGGGCGCAGATCGCCAAGTCAAACCTGATTGCGATGGAGAAGA
>JAHFQQ010000155.1 GCA_023259235.1 Polaromonas sp.
CCACGCTCAAGAGTCTGCCCAGGTGGATGAAACCGGTGAAGGTGCGCACGCCGCTTTATCTGCAGCCTTCGCATGCCTATCTGCAGCGCCAGCCGCTGGGCGTGGTGGGCGTGGTGTCGCCCTGGAACTACCCGGTGCAGCTTTCGCTGGGGCCTCTCATCACCGCGCTTTCGGCGGGCAACCGTGTCATGCTCAAGCCGAGCGAGCTGACGCCGCGGACCTCGGCCTTGCTGGCCGAACTGATTGGAAAAACGTTTGTGCCCGACGAGTTGTGTGTGGTGCAGGGCGATGCTGCCGTGGCCGCTGAATTTGCCAGCCTGCCGTTTGATCATCTGTTTTTTACCGGCTCCACCGCCGTCGGCCGCAAGGTGGCCGAGGCTGCCGCCGCCAACCTGACACCGACCACGCTGGAGCTGGGTGGCAAGTCGCCCTGCATCGTTGATGCGTCGTGCGATCTTGAAGATGCCGCCATCAAGATTGCGCACGGCAAGCTTTTGAATGCCGGCCAGACCTGCATTGCGCCCGATTACGTGCTGCTGCCCAGGGCCATGGAAGCGGCGTTTGGCGACGCGTTTGCCAAGGCGGTGGCCAGGCTGTTCCCCACCATTGCCGGCAACCCCGACTACGCCGCCATCATCAACCCGCGCCAGCACGAGCGTCTGCAGGCGCTGCTGGCACAGGCCGAAGGCGAGGGCGCGCGGCTGCGGGTGATCGACCCGGGTGCAACCGGCGCAAGCGCTGCAACGGATGCATCGCGGCAGATGGCGCCGGTGCTGGTATTTGGCACGCCTGCCGGCTCCAGGCTGCTGAGCGAGGAAATCTTCGGCCCGATTTTGCCGGTGCTGACCTACGACACGCTGGATCAGGCAATTGAGCACATCAACGCCCGGCCGCGGCCGCTGGCGCTGTACTGGTTTGGCTCTGACAGCGCCGCGCGCGACCAGGTGCTGACGCGCACCGTGAGCGGCGGCGTTACCGTGAACGACACGCTGATGCACATCGCCCATGAAAACCTGCCCTTTGGCGGCGTTGGCGACAGCGGCTGGGGCGCCTACCATGGTGAAACCGGCTTTTTGCGCCTGACGCAGGAAAAGCCGGTGCTGGTGTCTTCGCGCTGGGCCCGTGGCGATCTGTTTTACCCGCCGTACGGCAAGCGCTTTGACCAGGTCATGGGCTTGCTCAAGCGGCTGATTTAATCGTCCGGCGCTGCGTTAAACGCCGCGCCGCAGTCGTTTGCAGGGTCGGTGGCAGGGGCAAAAATAGGCTAAACTGGCCTCGTTCGCCAACGCGGGCAATTCCCGGACGGCGCAGGCTACCCGCCATGCGCCGTGCCGATTCACTGAGCTGGCGCACGACACAATCGGACGCGGAGTAAACGTATGAGCCCACCACTAGCTGCACAAGCGCTTCGGCTGCACGTGCCGGAGCCGACCGGTCGACCCGGCCACGAAACCAACTTTTCCTATCTGCACCTGGCCCCCGCTGGCGCGGCGCGGCGGCCTGCCGTTGACGTGCTGCCGGTCGAAACCAGCGATCTGGCCTACACGCTGGTGCGGGTGCTCGATGATGACGACCGCGCCGTTGGTCCCTGGGCGGTGCAGATGGAACCCGAACTGTTGCGGCTGGGGCTGCGCGCCATGATGAAAACGCGCATCTTCGACAACCGCATGGTGATTGCCCAGCGGCAAAAGAAGATGTCGTTTTACATGCAGAGCCTGGGCGAGGAGGCGATCGGCACGGCCCACGCGCTGGCGCTGCGCAAGGGCGACATGTGCTTTCCAACTTACCGCCAGCAAAGTTTGCTGATGGCGCGGGATGTCTCGCTGGTGGACATGATCTGCCAGTTGCTGTCGAACGAACACGACCCGCTCAAGGGGCGCCAGTTGCCGGTGATGTATTCGGTGCGCGAGGCCGGTTTCTTTTCCATTTCCGGCAACCTGGCCACGCAGTTCATCCAGGCGGTGGGCTGGGGCATGGCCTCGGCGATCAAGGGCGACACCAGGATTGCCTCGGGCTGGATCGGCGACGGCGCAACGGCAGAGGCCGACTTTCACACGGCGCTCACGTTCGCCCACGTCTATCGCGCGCCGGTCATTCTCAACGTGGTCAACAACCAGTGGGCGATCTCGACCTTCCAGGCGCTGGCCGGCGGCGAGGCCACCACGTTTGCCGCGCGCGGCGTCGGCTGCGGCATTGCCTCGCTGCGCGTCGATGGCAACGATTTTCTGGCGGTGTACGCCGCTTCGCTGTGGGCCGCCGAACGCGCGCGCAGCAACCTGGGGCCGACGCTGATCGAATGGGTCACTTACCGCGCCGGCCCGCATTCCACCTCGGACGATCCCTCCAAATACCGCCCGGCAGACGACTGGGCGCGTTTTCCGCTGGGCGACCCGATTGCCCGCCTGAAGCGCCACCTGATCGGGCTCGGCATCTGGTCCGAAGCGGAGCACGAACAGACCAGCAAGGAACTGGAGGCGCAGGTCATCGCCGCGCAAAAAGAGGCCGAGAGTTACGGCACCATGGCCACCGGCCAGATTTCGAGCGCCGCGACGATGTTCGAAGACGTTTATAAAGACATGCCGGCCCATTTGCGCCGGCAGCGTCAACAGCTTGGAGTCTGATCATGGCAGAACCGGAAATGATCAGCGAAGCCAGGCGCTCTGGTGAAGCCGGAACGGGCAGCGTGCCGATGACGATGATCCAGGCGCTGCGTTCGGCCATGGACGTGATGCTCCAGCGCGACAACAACGTGGTGGTGTACGGACAGGACGTGGGTTATTTCGGCGGTGTGTTTCGTTGCACCGAAGGCCTGCAGGTCAAGTACGGCAAGTCGCGCGTGTTCGACGCCCCGATCTCCGAAGGCGGCATTGTCGGCGTGGCCGTCGGCATGTGCGCCTATGGCTTGCGCCCGGTGGTTGAAATCCAGTTTGCCGACTATTTTTATCCCGCCTCGGACCAGATCGTTTCAGAAGCGGCGCGTCTGCGCTACCGCTCGGCCGGCGAGTTCACCGCGCCGATGACGATTCGCATGCCCTGCGGTGGCGGCATTTACGGCGGCCAGACGCACAGCCAGAGCCCCGAGGCAATGTTCACCCAGGTCTGCGGCTTGCGCACGGTGATGCCGTCCAACCCGTACGACGCCAAGGGCCTGCTGATAGCCTGTATCGAAAACGACGACCCCGTCATCTTTCTCGAACCCAAGCGCCTGTACAACGGCCCGTTTGACGGCCATCATGACCGGCCGGTGGTGCCCTGGTCGAAACACCCGATGGGCAAGGTGCCCGAGGGCTATTACACGGTGCCGCTGGAATCGGCGGCAGTGCACCGTGCCGGCTCCGCGCTGACGGTGATTACCTACGGTACCATGGTTCATGTGTCGCAGGCGGCAGCCGAAGAGACCGGCATCGACGCCGAGATCATCGACCTGCGCAGCTTGTGGCCGCTCGATCTTGACACCCTCGTCAACTCGGTCAAAAAAACCGGCCGCTGCGTGATCGTGCACGAGGCCACGCGCACCAACGGGCTGGGCGCCGAGCTGGCGGCGCTGGTGCAGGAGCACTGCTTTTACCACCTGGAAGTGCCGATTGAGCGCGTGACCGGCTGGGACACGCCGTACCCGCACGCGCAGGAGTGGGCTTATTTTCCTGGCCCTGAGCGCGTCGGTGCAGCGTTCAAACGCGCAGTGGACAACCAAGGAATCTAGGATTATGGGTATTCATACGATCAAGATGCCGGATATCGGTGAAGGCATTGCCGAGGTTGAACTGGTGGCCTGGCGGGTGCAGCCTGGCGAAGTGGTGGCTGAAGACCAGGTCCTGGCCGACGTCATGACGGACAAGGCAACCGTTGAGATTCCTTCACCCGTGCAGGGCACGGTGCTCGCGCTGGGCGGCGCGGTGGGGGAAGTGATGGCAGTCGGCGCCGAACTGATACGCCTTGAAGTGGCGGGCGCGGGCAATGCCGGCACCAAGCCACCCGCATCAACGCCTGCGCCCGCGAAAGCTGCGCCGCCGGTCGTGGCACAAGCTGTGCCTGCCGGGTCGACCAAGCCTGCCGTGGAGCCAGCGCTCCCTTCGAAGGTAGCGCCGGAAAAAACGCCAGCGCCGCAGCCGCTACAACTTCAGGGCGCGGCACACGCGTTGCGGCAACCCGGCGACAAGCCGATTGCGTCGCCTGCGGTGCGCCGGCAAGCCTGGGAGCTCGGCATCGAGCTGAAGTACGTGGCGGGCAGCGGTGCGGCTGGCCGCATCCTGCACGAAGACCTGCAAGCCTATGCCGCCCATGGCGCGACCGCGCCGGCCAGCGCTGGCGGCCTGCAGTACGCCGAGCGCAACGACGAAGTGGCGGTGCCGGTGATCGGCCTGCGCCGCAAGATCGCGCAGAAAATGCAGGACTCCAAGCGGCGCATCCCGCACTTCACCTATGTTGAAGAAATCGACGTGACCGAGCTTGAGGCCTTGCGGACGAAGCTGAACGCGAGGTGGGGCGCGCAAAGAGGGCGCCTGACGCCGCTGCCGCTGCTGATGCGTGCGGTGGTGCTGGCGCTGCGCGATTTCCCGCAGATCAATGCGCGTTTTGACGACGATGCCGGTGTGGTCACGCGTTATGGCGCGGTGCACCTGGGCATCGCCACGCAGACCGAAGGTGGCTTGATGGTGCCGGTGGTGCGGCATGCCGAAGCACGCGACCTGTGGGCCAGCGCCTCCGAGATAACCCGTCTGGCAGAAGCGGCGCGCAGCGGCAAGGCGACACGCGAGGAACTGTCGGGCTCGACCATCACGATCACCAGCCTGGGCGCACTGGGCGGCATTGTTTCAACGCCGGTCATCAACGCGCCTGAGGTGGCGATTGTCGGCGTCAACCGCATCGTTTTGCGGCCCATGATCGTTGCTGGCGCGGTGGTGGCGCGGCAGATGATGAATTTGTCGTCGTCATTCGATCACCGCGTGGTGGACGGGCTGCATGCCGCCGAGTTTGTGCAGACGCTGCGCGGCCTGCTTGAATGCCCCGCCACGCTGTTTGTGGAGTAAGCCATGACAACCCCATCAAGCACCTTGCTGGTTATCGGCGGCGGCCCCGGCGGTTATGTCGCTGCCATTCGCGCCGCGCAACTGGGCATTGCCACCACACTGGTCGAGGCTGAACAACTGGGCGGCACCTGCCTGAACATCGGCTGCATTCCGTCGAAGGCGCTGATTCACGCCGCTGGGGAGTTCGAAAAGGCCGGGCACTATGCGGGAGACTCGCCGCTTGGCATTCATGTGCAGTCGCCGCGTATCGATCTGGCGCAAACCGTGCGCTGGAAGGACGGCATCGTCACCCGGCTGACCACCGGTGTCGCCGGATTGCTGAAGAAGCACGGCGTGCAGGTCGTCAAGGGCTGGGCCCGCATTATCGACGGCAAGACGGTGCAGGTGGAACAGGCGGGCGGGCAGACGCTGCGCCTGGCCTGCGAGCATTTGCTGCTGGCGTCCGGGTCGCAGGCCGTGGCGCTGCCATCGATGCCGTTTGGTGGCGTGGTCATTTCCGCCACCGAAGCGCTGTCGCCAGCGTCGCTGCCGCGGCGCCTGGTTGTTGTTTGCGCAGGCTACATCGGCCTGGAGCTTGGCATGGCCTATCGCAAGCTCGGCGCCGAGGTGGCGGTGGTCGAGGCACTGGAGCACGCGCTGCCGGCCTACGACGCCGAGCTGACCAAACCGGTGCTGGCCTCGATGCGGCGGCTGGGCATCGCGCTGCACCTGGGGTGCAGCGTGCAGGGCCTGAACGCGAGCGGCGATGCGGTGTCCGTGCGCAGTGCACAGGGTGAAGAATCGGAACTCGCCGCAGACCGCGTGCTGGTGGCCGTTGGCCGCCGCCCGCGCACCGATGGCTGGGGCCTGGAAACCCTGCTGCTCGACATGAACGGCCGCGCCGTGAAAATTGACGACCAATGCCGCACCTCGATGCGCAACGTCTGGGCCATTGGCGACCTGACCGGCGAGCCCATGCTGGCGCACCGCGCGATGGCGCAGGGCGAGATGGTGGCTGAGATCATCAGTGGCAAGCGCCGCCACTTTGCGCCTGCTGCAATCGCCGCCGTGTGCTTTACTGATCCCGAGATCGTCAGCGCAGGCCTGTCGCCCACGGACGCCGAAAAGGCCGGTCTGGACTATATCAGCGCCCATTTTCCCTTCGCCGCGAACGGTCGTGCCATGACGCTGGAATCGACCGACGGCTTTGTGCGCGTGGTGGCCCGGCGCGACAACCACCTGATCGTTGGCTGGCAGGCGGTGGGTGCCGGTGTCTCGGAACTCAGCACCGCGTTTTCGCACTCGCTGGAGATGGGAGCTTGTCTGGAGGATGTGGCCGGCACCATCCATGCGCACCCGACGCTGGGCGAGGCGGTGCAGGAGGCGGCGCTGCGCGCGCTCGGCCATGCCCTGCACGTCTGAGCCTTGCGTTCTTTTTCTGGTATGCCAGGGTGCTCAGCGTGGTGCAGGCGATTGCACCGGAAGCGGCAGGCGTGCTGCTGGGTCTGGCACTGATGCAGGCGGCGCTGATTACCGCCTGAAGCCACCACGTTGCCGCGGTTTAACGGAAAGGCCGGCTCAAAAATCGCGAGCCCTCCAGCCCGAAGCGCCACGGCTGTTCAACCGCTTTTGAAATGCCGACGCGCGGTCCACAAATTACCCGAATTTTCCCGCTCGCCGGCAACAATTCAAAGTGTGGTGCGGCGATGGCTACGCCGTTGTGCTCTCGCGTGATGCCCAGCGCCTGGCCCACCCGTCCGGGTCCGGCGCATAGCAGCCGGATATTGTCGAGCCCGCGCCGCTCGCGCATCGTGTCGAGTCCGGCCAGGGGTTCAATCGCCCGGATCAACACACCGGCGCCATGCCCTGCTTCACGGCAAACCAGGTTCAGGCACCAGTGAATGCCGTAGGACTGGTAGACGTAGGCGTGGCCCGGCGGGCCAAACATCGCTGCGTTGCGCGGCGTCGGGCCGCGAAAGCTGTGCGACGCCGGGTCTTCGTGGTCGTAGGCTTCGGTTTCGACTATCCGCCCTCCCACGCCATCGAGCAGCAGGGTCGAGCCGATCAGCAGGCGCGCAACCATCGGGGAAGAAGCGTAAAAATCAATCATTGGTGCAGGCAGGAACAGGTTGGATGGCGAATGAGACGGGAGTATGTGCATTTTGCACAATCCGGGAATTTTCAGCGTTGTCATTGAACTGCACACGGGTACTACCGCCGCGCCGCATCTGACCTCATAATTAGTCATATTCCAGATTCACATGCCCAGACTGCAACGCAAGCCAAGGAGACGATCATGAGCAATTCTGACCCAGCCAAAGAAGGTGACTTTGCCCATTGGGTTGACGAGAAGGCCGAGGCGTTGAGGTTCGAGCTTGGCGAGAAATTTCCTGTGCCGCCCACCGTCCTGGCTTCACCCTTGGTGCATGCTGAAACGGGTCGGCAGAAGCTCGAAGAAGTGTTGCTGGAGCACGAAGCGCCGAGCAAGGAGTTTCTCGAAGAACTCGCGGCGCTTGAGGAAGCGCCGCCGATGAGCGAGGAAGAACTGGCCCGGCAGGCACTGGCCGCTGGCGGCGCCGACGGCGACAGCAGCACGCCCGAGTAAGCGCGGTTTTCCCCGGCTCGGCGCGGCACAATGCTGGCATGACCCAGCAACTTGCCGGCCACCTTCTTGTTGACTGCCTTCTGGCCCAGGGCGTTACCCATGCATTCGGCGTTCCCGGTGAAAGCTACCTGGCCGTGCTTGACGGCTTGTATGCGCGCCGCGACCAGATCAGATTCATCACCTGTCGCCAGGAGGGCGGCGCGGCCTTCATGGCCGAGGCGCATGGCAAGCTCACCGGGCGGCCAGGCATTTGCATGGTGACGCGCGGACCCGGCGCCGCCAATGCTTCCATCGGTGTGCACACCGCTTTTCAGGATTCAACGCCAATGGTGTTGCTGGTGGGCGATGTGGCCAGCGATTGCCGCGACCGCGAGGCCTTTCAGGAGGTGGACTACAGCAGTTTTTTCGGCCCCGGCACCAAGGGCTTCGCCAAGCGCGTGGAACGCATCGATGATGCGGACCGCATGCCCGAATATGTGGCGCGTGCTTTTGCAACGGCCATGAACGGCCGCCCCGGCCC
>JAHFQQ010000355.1 GCA_023259235.1 Polaromonas sp.
AGTGCGACGCCGTTCACGAGGTCAGCCGCAGCATCCGCCCTTGGTCCGACTCGCGGTTGCCTCTTTGCCGCCCGCGACCCAATAGCCAGCGTCCTTGACGGCTGCTTGCAGGCGCTCACGAGATGTCAGCTTTTCGTCGAAGTCGACGCAAGCCTTGCCGGGAAGCGATACATCCACATGTCCCACGCCGGGCAGTGCTGTCAGTGCCTGAGTCACTTTGCTGACGCATCCGCCGCAAGTCATTCCAGTTACGTTCATTGTTTCTGTTTGCATGGTAAATCCTCGACGGTGAATTTGAGGCGACGTTTTGCCCTCTACATAGTGACTGCGGTGTGCTGGGGTGTCTGTGCGCTGCACCACATGAGCCGCGGCCTTGCCTCTTGCGAGAGATACGGGACTCCAAAGGCGCTGACCCCAAACTCGAATTCCGTGGGGTCGTTCCATGGCACGTGTATTCGTGGGTCATGGTTTGGGCGGGCTTACGCTTGAGCGGCAAGCCCGGCCACTAAAAGCCGCGCGGGATCGCTCAGCCAACCGCGAACGTCTTTCTGCTTTGTTGCGGGCCCGCCGTATTTCACTGCGTGTGGCTGCCATGTGCCTCGGCAGTCGCATTCAGCGGTGTAAAGCGCGCCTGCGCAGCCCCCTGACCGGCGGGCGTGATCGATACAATGGCTTTGAGATCCGGCGTAGACGCGTACTTGCCCAAGCCCTTGAGGCGGTTGTCGCCATCGGGCGTGAGCGTGACGGTGGTGCGTGTTTTTCCTGACAGCAAGGTTGCGCTGCCAGTGGCGCCGGATGCGGGAATCTTCTGTCCTGCATGGTCCGTCAAATACACGGCGACAGGTTTCTCCTTCGCTTCTGGACTCGTGCGGTCCACGACCAACTCAAAGTGGTAAATGCCTGCCATGCGCAACTGGCCACCGTGCGGCGCCTTTTGCGTATCGAGGTAGGCGTCATCGTGCGCAAGTGCGCTGCCAGCCGCCAATAAGGCGCCGAGCACCAAGGCCATGATGGAAAAGATTTTTTTCATGATTTCGCTCTTTCATTGAGATGCCCAGGGCGCGTTGGCACCGGGCGGGGGGTTAAATCAAAAGGTTTCTGGCTGCTCTTCACCGGCCTTGCTTGCCAGCAGCCGCTCCAGCGGCTTTTGGCCCCAACGCCAGAACATCAGCGGAGTAAGAAAGGTGTCGAGCAAGGTCGAGCTGACCAGGCCGCCAAAAATTACAACAGCGACGGGATGCAATATTTCCTTGCCAGGGGCGTCGGGCGACACCAGCAAAGGCACGAGCGCAAAGGCGGCGACCAATGCGGTCATCAGCACGGGCGTCAGCCGCTCCATCGAGCCACGCACGATGAGCGCGCGCCCAAACCGCTCGCCCTCAAATGCGCACAGGTTGATGTAGTGGCTGATTTTCAGGATCCCGTTGCGTGTGGCGATGCCGGTCAGGGTGATGAAGCCCACCAAAGCCGCCACCGACAGGGGCTGCCCTGAGATCCACAGCGCAATGACGCTGCCCACCAGCGCAAGCGGGATGTTCCCCATGATGATGAGGGTCAGCGCGGTGGAACGGTAGCGGCTGTAGAGCACCAGATAAATCATGGTGAGCGACAGCATTGCCAGCGTCGCGATGAGACGAGAGGCCTGTTCTTGCGCCTGGAACTGCCCTTCAAGAGAGACCGAATAGCCTTCTGGAAGTGCTTTGGCAGCAATTTCGGAGCGAATATCGGCGACCACGCGCGCCATGTCGCTGCCATCGGTGTTGGCCGATAGCACGATGCGACGGCGCGAGTTTTCGCGGCTGACCTGGTTGGGTCCGTCGCCGTCCTCAATCGTGGCCAGGTTGGAAAGCGGTACGGCGCCGGTGGGGGTCTCAATCATCAGGCTTTGCAGCGCATGCAGACCTCGGTCTTTCTCCGGCAGGCGCACCACGAGATCAAAGCGTCGGTTTCCTTCCACAATCTGTGTGACGCGCTCGCCCTCGACCATTTGCTGGAGTGAACGAAGCAAGGTGCCGGGGGCTACCCCATAGCGCCCCAGTTTGTCGTAGTCCACGTGGATCTTGATCTGCGGAATCAGCACCTGTTTTTCGATCTGAAGATCAGTCAACCCATGGACCCGGGCCAAGCGGGTGCGCAGATCGGCGGCCAGCGCGCGCAATGTGTCCAGGTCGTCGCCGTACACCTTGAGCGCAATCTGCGCCCGCACACCCGAAAGCAGGTGGTCGAGCCGGTGAGATATTGGCTGACCCACGTTGCTTGCGGCGGGCAAGACACCCAGTCGCGTGCGAATATCCTGGATGATGGCGGTGCGGCTGCGCTCCGAGGCTTTGAGATCCACGTCCATTTCGGTGTAGTGCACCCCTTCGGCGTGCTCATCGAGCTCCGCCCGCCCGGTGCGTCTCCCTACCTGCGTCACTTCCGGTACGCTGGCGACGATCTGCTCGGCAAGCACGCCAATGCGATTGGAT
>JAHFQQ010000156.1 GCA_023259235.1 Polaromonas sp.
GAGCGAGGACGAGCGAAATGATTGATCTTAAAAAGGAACGGAACGTTTTTGAAATCCGCGTGATTGAGTACCAGTCGGGTGGTGCCATCTCGTGGGATTGATTGAAGCCGGGCCAACATAACCATGATTTCAGAAATTGCAATGTTCCGCGACGCCACCACAGAGTGCGCGCCGGAATTTGCTCCCGTGTTCGCGGCGCTGGGCCCGGTTTATCCGCAGGCCCAACGCCGTGAATCGCTTTGCGTACTCCAAACGTGAAGTGATCTTTGCAATGTGATCAAGGAGAAAATACTATGGCAACTGCGAAAAAACCTGCGGCTAAAAAGGCCGCTCCCAAGAAAGCGCCGGCGAAAAAAGTAGCGGCGAAAAAAGCTCCTGCAAAAAAGGTAGCGGCCAAAAAAGCACCTGCGAAAAAGGTAGCGGCAAAGAAGGCTCCTGCGAAGAAGGCTCCGGCCCGGAAAGTCGCGGCAAAGAAGGCGCCAGCGAAAAAGGCCCCAGCTAAAAAAGTAGCGGCAAAGAAGCCCGCAGCGAAGAAGGTAGCGAAAAAAGTCGCTGCGAAGAAACCTGCGGCTAAAAAACCCGCTGCGAAGAAAGCCGCGAAAAAACCCGCTGCGAAGAAAGCCGCGAAAAAACCCGCTGCCGCTGCTCCCGCTGTAGTGGTTACCCCCGCGGCTCAGACAACCCTGAACCCGCAAGCGGCTTGGCCATTTCCAACGGCCAGCAAGCCGTAAGCGATCAGGTCTATCTGGTGGAAGCCCGATATCGCAAGATGTCGGGCTTTTTTAATGCCAAATCCGCGGCTACCACGGCGAATGCCAAGCCGCTGCATCAATGTCATTAACTATAAATAATATAGCATACTACATATAAACAGCTTGGGCTAGAACCCCATTTTAACTGTATTCAAGGTGTAGTTCTGACCGCCACGGCTGGCGATCTTGCAGGCTCCCACCTGGTTCCCCAAATCGGCGCAACGCGCCAGCGGCCAGCCCTGCTCCAGCCCGTAAAGCAAGGCACCGCGAAATGCATCTCCACAGCCGGTCGGATCGACCACCGCCTCGGCCTGCACCGCAGGCACGGAAATTTTCTCGCCGCCGATCCAGACCTCACAGCCCGCCGCGCCAAGCGTCACGACCAGGCCCCGCACCCGCCGTGACAACTCGGCGCACGACAGACCGGTGCGATCACAGAGCATGCGTGCTTCATAGTCATTCACCGCCACCCAGCTTGCCAATTCGACGAAGTGCGTGAGTTCCTTGCCGTCAAACATCGGCAGACCCTGGCCCGGGTCAAATACAAACGGGATGCCAGCAGCCTTGAACTGCTCGGCATGCTGCACCATGGCGTCGCGCCCGTCGGGTGAAATAATCCCCAGCTTGATATCATCGCGCGCCTTGATTCGGGTGCGGTGCGCCTGCATCATTGCACCCGGATGGAAGGCCGTAATCTGGTTATTGTCGCGATCAGTCATGATCATGGCCTGCGCGGTGTAGGTGTCCGTGACCTGGCAGACGAACTCGGTCGGAATGCCCAGCGCCTTTAGGCGCTCCATATACCCGGAACCGTCGTTGCCAACCGTGGCCATCGGCAGCGGCGTGCCACCGAGCTGGCGCAGGCTGTAGGCAATGTTGCCGGCGCAGCCGCCAAACTCGCGGCGCAAGGCTGGAACCAGAAAGGACACGTTGAGAATGTGCAACTGGTCGGGCAGGATTTGCTCCGCAAAGCGCCCCTCAAAACTCATGATGGTGTCAAATGCCAAAGAGCCACAAATTACAGCAGACATTCAGTTCTCGATTCGACTAGGGATAAAAGGCAAGGATGCGATAGCCAGCCACCCGAAGCGGGGCTGGAGGCTGCGACGGATTGACTCCGCCATCGGCGCTACCCGACACTTTCATGGTCACAATACCGACCAGTTCCGAATGGCCGGCCAGCGCGTTGAGGCTGGCCCCAAACTGCGCTGGCGTCAACACGCGGCGCACCACCGCGCGGTCTTGGGAGTCGGTCAGCGTCACTTCCATGGCGGGTATTTCAAGCGCCATGGCCTGTGTATTTTTGAGTGTGAAACTGAGCCTGTAGGCATCTGGGCCGATCCTGTTGAAGGTGGAGTTGTCAATCACCAGAGATTCGATATGGCGTGGCGGCCGGATTTCGCAGTGCAAGTAACGGCAAAGTATTTGAAGCGCTGGGGCAAGCCTTGGTTCAAGCACTGCCAAGCTGTCTTTTTGCTGTATCACTCCCTGCAAAACCAGCGTGACAAGCAATACAAGCGACAGCACGCCCAGTAACCACCGTATCAGCGGTTTTTTCCAGAAAAGCGTGCGCCGCGCATCGCGCACAAAAGATACCTCTGGCGCCGCTTCGGAATCAGCCATGCCGGAAGGCTCAATACCCGATTCATCCACATCTTTCGTCTGCACCGGTGACGACCGTCTCTCAGTCAAGTCTATGGAGGGCGCGCCATCAGGCAGGGGAGCGGCTTCATGCTGCTGACGTCTTTTCTGCGCCTGCTTCCATCTCGCTGGATCAAAATCGGCAGCGCTTTCCTGTGCCCCGTCAGGTCCGGACAGCACCGGCATCAAGGGCTCGCGATCTGCAAACGATCTTGCAGGCGCCCACGCGGGTTGTGCGGGGTCGCTTTCACTCTCCGCCTCCGCTGGCGCCCGCGGAGCCTCTCCCGCTTTCTCCGTCTGCGTAGCGGGTGTTGGCTCAGCCACTGGGGCACCATCGGGCAGAAGATGCGCCGATCCGTCAAACACGTTGGCGCAATGCCCGCATCGCACCCAGCCCTGGGAGACTTTGAGTTGATCGGCAACGACCTTGAACATCGTGCCGCAACCAGGACAGCGTGTAATCAGGCTCATCTAGCGCAGTATTGTAGGGCGCACCCAGACGAGAATGCACGGAGAATGCTGATGTGCAAGCGTTTGAGCCGCGCTCAAAACTCCGCGACCATCAATATCCAGCCGTCCTTCTCGGCGTGCACATGAAGCTGGCAATAGGGGGCGTAGGCAGCCTTGAGCTCGCCAGCCTGGCGCGCCAGAATGCCGGCAAGCACCAGATGGCCGCCCCTTTCAACGTGCGAGCACAGCAGCGGCGCCAGCACTTTCAAAGGTGTGGCCAGAATGTTGGCGAGCACGGTCTGGTAAGTGCCATGCGCCTGCTCCGGTAAACCGGCGTGAAGACGTACTTGATTGGCCTGGGCATTGGCGCGGGTGGACTCGACAGCCGCCTCATCAATATCCACGGCATCAATATCGACGGCCCCAAACTTCGCTGCGCCGATGGCCAGAATACCGGAGCCGCAGCCATAGTCAAGCACGCGACCCGGCGGTTTTTCCTCAAGACGCGGCGCAGGAGCAATATTTTCAGAAATCCATTGCAGGCACATGCCAGTGGTTGGATGGGTTCCCGTACCAAAGGCCAGGCCCGGGTCCAGCCGTATGACCTGCCGGGCTTGCGCCGGCGGTTCATGCCAGGTTGGCACGATCCAGAATTCTGGCGTGATCTCCACTGGCGTGAACTGCGATTGCGTCAACCGCACCCAATCCTGCTCGGGCACGGCTTGTATCGCCGCCAACTGGCAGCCTGCAAAAAAATCCTGCACCACAAGCACCTTGGCGGCATCCCGCGCCAGCATCTCGGTGGCGAACAGCGATACCATGCGCGAACGATCCCAGCCCGGTTGGGGTGGTGGCATGCCGGGCTCGCCAAACAGTGCCTGCTCGCGCGGTGTCTGCGCATCGGCGTCTTCCACCGAAACACTGAGCGCATCGAGCGCCTCCAGCGCATCGCTGAGCGCATCGACCTGGTGGACCGGCGCCAGCAGAATCAACTCAAACATGCGCATCGCAATGGCTTAGCGCTCGCGTTTTGACAGCCACTCTTCAAGGTAGTGAATGTTGGTGCCGCCATCCACAAACTTGGCGTCCACCATCAACTCGCGGTGCAGCGCGACGTTGGTATTGATGCCTTCAACCACGGTTTCGGCCAGCGCGGTGCTCATGCGCGCCAGCGCCTGCTCGCGTGTATCGCCGTGCACGATGATCTTGCCGATCATCGAGTCATAGTTGGGAGGCACAAAGTAGTTGGTGTAGATGTGCGAGTCCACCCGCACGCCCGGGCCCCCGGGGGTGTGCCAGGTCGTGATGCGTCCGGGCGAAGGGATGAACTTGTAGGGGTCCTCCGCGTTGATACGGCACTCGATCGCGTGGCCCTTGAGCTGGATATTGCGCTGGGCAAAAGGCAGCTTCTCACCGGCGGCCACCATGATCTGGGTGCGCACGATATCAATGCCGGTAATCCATTCCGTGACCGGGTGCTCCACCTGGACGCGGGTGTTCATTTCGATGAAATAGAACTCGCCATCTTCATAGAGGAATTCAAAGGTGCCCGCTCCGCGATAGCCAATTTTCTTGACGGCCGCCACGCATCGCTCCCCCATTCTTTCGATCAACTTGCGTGGAATGCCGGGCGCCGGTGCTTCTTCAATGATTTTTTGATGCCGGCGCTGCATCGAGCAATCGCGCTCGCCCAGCCAGACCGCATTTTTATGCTGATCGGCCATGATCTGGATTTCAATGTGCCGCGGGTTCTGCAGGAATTTTTCCATGTAGACCTCTGGATTGCCAAACGCCGCGCCTGCCTCCGCCCTGGTGGTCTGCACCGCGTGGAGCAGGGCCGCCTCGGTGTGCACCACGCGCATGCCGCGCCCGCCGCCGCCGCCAGCGGCCTTGATGATGACGGGGTAACCGATCTGCTTGGCCGTGCGCTTGATGAAGGCGGCGTCATCTGGCAGCGCGCCCTCCGAGCCAGGCACGCACGGCACGCCGGCCTTGATCATGGTCTGCTTGGCCGACACCTTGTCGCCCATCAGGCGGATTGACTCGGGCGAGGGACCGATAAACTTGAAACCGCTCTTTTCAACGCGTTCTGCAAAATCTGCGTTTTCGCTCAGAAAACCATACCCCGGATGAATAGCCTCGGCATCGGTAACCTCAGCCGCTGAAATAATGGCGGGCATATTGAGGTAGCTGCGCGCCGACGGCGCTGGCCCGATACACACCGATTCATCGGCCAGTTTGATGTATTTGGCCTCGCGATCTGCTTCTGAATAGACCATCACGGCCTTCACGCCGAGTTCGCGGCAGGCTCGCTGGATCCGCAAAGCGATCTCTCCACGATTGGCGATCAGTATTTTTTTGAACATGCGGCTAAGAGGGCTGGTCTGGCGGGTTGGGCGGATCTGCGCTTGAACAGTGAAAACGGCAAGGGCTGAACGGCCCGCCTACTCGATAACGAAAAGAGACTGGCCGTATTCCACGGCTTGGCCGTTTTCCAAAAGAATCTGGGTGATGGTTCCGGATTTATCAGCTTCAATTTCGTTGAGAATTTTCATCGCTTCAATGATGCAGAGGGTTTCACCCTCCTTGACCACGCTGCCAAGCTCCACGAAAGGATTGGCCCCCGGACTGGAGGAGCGGTAAAACGTGCCCACCATTGGCGACTTGACCATATGACCGGGAACTGCCACCAGAGCCTCCGCCGGCGGCGTAGCGGCTGGCGCTGGGGCTGCTGCCAGGGTCACTGAAGGCTGCTGCATCATGACCGGTGCGCCGCTGGATTTGACAATGCGCACCTTGCCTTCGGCTTCGGTGATCTCAAGTTCGGACACATTGGACTCGGAGACCAGGTCGATCAGTGTCTTGAGTTTTCTTAAATCCATGGAGTCCCTTCAACGACTGATAGATGAGTGTGCAAGAACTACCGCGCACAGACATGAATTGATTTGATAATCGGCGCCTACGCTAATCATTCGTCTTTTGTCATTTACTTTCAGCTTTTGCGCTTTAAAGTGCATATAAGCTGTCTACGTTTCAGTGTAACTGAAAGATTCAGCCTTCCAAAAGTAGAGTGTACCCGATGCCGAAACCGTGCCAAACCAGGCACCGTCTATGTGCCGCGCAACTATTTGAGCTGCGTCCAGAGGTCAAGGTCTTCGGCCAGCACCTTCCCGATCTTACGGTGTAGCGGCACGCCTGAACTGTCAAACACCACGGTAAATGGCAGGCCACCCACGGCGTTCCCCAGCGATTTGCTCAGTTCAGCACCGGCCAGGCCGACCATGCCAACGGGAAAACCAAGCGGTTTGGCCTTCAGCCAAGTCTGCACTGCACCGAGTTGGTCGACCGCTAAGCCTACAACTTGCCAGTTCTTACTGCTGTTTTTATGAAAAAAGCCATTCAATAAGGGAAGTTCCGCCACACAAGGCGGACACCAGGTAGCCCAGAAATTCACCAGGAGCATCTTGCCGCGAAAGCTGCTCATCCGCAGCTTGCCGCCGTCCGGCGTGTCAAAACTTGAGCGCCAGAACGCATCAGCCGCGCCCGGCTCGCCTGCGCCCGCCTGCGGCATGACGCCGCTCACCTCGTGCGGCTGAAGTTTCCACCACGCCACCCCGGCACCCGCCAAGCCCGCGGCAGCGGCAACACTTCCATAAAGCATCTTCCTGCGATTCACCTGTCAAACTCCAACGGATCAAGTTCCATGTTGTACACCGGACAGCAATCTTCGCACAGCGGCCAGGTCGCCACGCGGAGCACGGCCACTGGTGTCTGGCCGCAGGGCGCCACGCAAGTCATCATGGTCATAGATCATCAGATGCACGCCAACCGTTTCGTTCAGCGGCTGACAGACACTGCTCAGACTGAGCGCCTCCACGCTGGCTCCTGTAAAGCCGGTGACGGTACGCGGCTCGTAGGCGACGTTGTGCTCGATCAAGGCAATTTCAGCCGACTTCGGATCGTCGCAAAACAGTTGAATGTAAATATCGGACAGCCGCGTGGCCGTGCCATGCCACACGGCACCGCTCAGGTAAGGCCGGAATTGCGCCAGCCGTTCCATCCAGACCAACGCCAGCGCCCGCAAGGCGGCCAGCTCGACTGGCTGGGTTTCGGCGCAAAACAGCGCAATGTACTCGCGCACCGCACCGTCCAGCTCGTCATTACCGGGTAGTTCGGTGCGGCCGGGCAGCGCCAACTGCCTGACCGCGCGGCGTTTGGCCGCACCATATTCCAGCCCTTCCTCCACGACCATGGCGGCAGCACTGGCGGCAATTTCGGACTTAAGCGTATACAGATTCACAGGTTGGAGGTTCGCAGAGGGATGGGGGATGCAGGTGATTGTGCCCAATTCGAGCGGGTGTCACCGGCCAAAACCCATGGTACGTTGTGTTGCTATTGGATATATAGCTAATCATCAAGTGTCCTATTGGGTCGGGAGCACTTTCGCCTTAAGAAATGGCGCTGGCAACAGGACCAGGCAAAAAAATCCCGCTGGCGATCTTCCCTAGAATACGCGCCATGCACATACATATTCTGGGGATTTGCGGCACCTTCATGGGTGGCTTGGCCGCCTTGGCGCACGAGGCCGGACACAAGGTCACGGGGTGCGACAGCGGCGTTTATCCACCCATGAGTGACCAGTTACGGGCTTTGGGGATTGATCTGATTGAAGGCTACAGCACCGACCAAATGGCCTTTGCGCCCGATGTGTTTGTGATTGGCAACGTGGTCTCGCGCGCACGCCTGCTTGGCGGCAGCCCCAAATATCCATTGATGGAAGCCATTCTCAACAGCGGCCTGCCCTACACCAGCGGGCCACAATGGCTGTCGGGCCATGTGCTGCACCACCCCACGCACCATCCGACCGGCCCACGTCATGTGCTGGCCGTGGCGGGTACCCACGGCAAAACCACCACCACGGCCATGCTGGCCTTGATTCTGGAACAAGCCGGTCTGCAGCCGGGCTTTCTGGTCGGCGGCGTGCCGCTCAACTTCGGGATGTCAGCACGTCTGGGTGTGGGCAACACCTTCGTCATTGAAGCCGACGAATACGACACAGCTTTTTTTGACAAACGCAGCAAGTTCGTTCATTACCGCCCACGCACCGCGGTCCTGAATAATCTGGAGTTCGACCACGCCGACATTTTTGACAAC
>JAHFQQ010000157.1 GCA_023259235.1 Polaromonas sp.
TTCATCGCTTGACACCCGCTGCCAGCAGCCGGGCCACAGTGTCGTCAAAAAGGCCGAACAGATCTTTCGCGCCGTCAGTACCCCCCACTGTGAACGCTATCTTGACGGCTGGAACGCCTGCGTTTTTGCTCAACCATTCCGCAGGTTTTGGATCCTGGTACGCCGAATACAAGGTCATGCGCGCCGGCCTGTTCTTCAGTGAGGCCAGCACCTCCTGCAAATGCGAGGCGGTGGGCTCGACACCAGGCTTGGGCTCGAGCACAGCAACTTCTTTCAGACCCAGCCAATCGTAGAGATAGACGAATGCCTTGTGCTGTGAAACCACGGCCTCTCCTCTGAGTGGTGCGGCCTGAGCAGTCCAGCGATTGATGGCCTGTTGCCAGCGTTGCGAGAAGTCGGCAAGGCGTTGCGCATACTGGCTGGCGTGAGCGGCATCGATTTGCTGCAGCCGTGCCCCAAGCGCCGATGCTACAACGGCGATATTGCGTGGATCAGTCTGGATATGCGGGTTCCCGGCAGCATGAACGTCCCCCTGTGAACGGTCCAGCTGGCTGGGTACCTCCAGCTTGCGAACATAATCCGCCGCCGCAAAATTACCGGGTAGTCCAGGTTGAACTTTGGCATTGCCAGATTGTTGCAGCAAAACGGGCAACCAGCCGATTTCAAGCTCAGCCCCCGTGCAAACGACCAGATCAGCACTGCGCGCCCGGGCAATCAGGCTGGGTTTGGCCTGGATCTGATGCGGGTCCTGAAACGCATTGGTTGCCACTGATACGTCTACGAGGTTGCCGCCGAGCTCCTGCACCAGAGCGCCCCATTCGGGCTCACAGGCAAAGACGCGAAGCGCCGCTTGCGCAGGAAACGCAAGCAGCACCAAGGGTGTAGCAAGCATGGCAAAAAAATACTTTCGATTCATGATGAATGGCTCCTGAGATGGGGGAAATTCAATAGCTGTGGGCACCGTGGGCACCCAGACTCATTTGGTACTGCAGAAGGAACTGGTTGTCTATCTGCCCTTGCTGGGAACGATCCTGCGCGAATTGCACGCGGAACCTGGAGAATTCGCTGGGGCTGAAATCAAACATCAGCGAGTTCTTGCGCGGCCGGTAATCGGTGCTGGCCAGCGGCACGGTATTGATCCCGTAGTCTGGCGTTCCGGGGTCCAGGCGCTCGGTCCGCAGGCCGACGCGCCAGCGCGGCATGAATTGATAGATACCTTGCACATACCAACCCGATTGCACTGCCCGGTAGGCGTCTGTCACATTCGCACCGGTAATGTCGTAGTCGAGGTCGCCGGAACGGGTGCTACGCAGGTATTCACCCTGCAGCTTGAAGTTGGTTCGCGTCGCGTTGCCGTTCGGTGCCCATTTCCAGACCCCGTCCATAACCCATACACGGGTACTGCCGGTGAAGGCATTGGTGACTGGATTGCCCGAGGTGGCGAGCGCGTTGAGCGCCTGATTGTCGGCCTTGGCGTTCAGCAGGGAAATGCCCGCACGCCAGTTGTTACTGACTCCGATGTCGCCGCCAGTGTGCGCACTCAACGCGGCCATGCCCGCGCCATTTCTCCCTGTATCGCTGCCCGGGAAGCTGCGCCCTCGCCCAAGCTCCGCGCCAAGTTCGATGTATTGATCGGTGGGCGTCAGCCAGCTGAGTTGTACGCCGTCATCACCGTATTGCGTACCAAGGAACGCCTGATAAGCCAGGGGGTTGTCCACGAAGTCCCAGGTATGCGAGTGTTGCGAGTTGAGGTAGCCTACCCCCGAAAAGAATCGGCCAGCCTTGACGGACAAGCCATGATCCAATGCGGTGGTCTGGACAAAGGCTTCTTCAACCGACACCGTGTTGTCGGGGTGCAGTGAGATGTTCGCTGCACCACGCAGCCAAGGGTCAATGCTGGCAGCCAGCCCAAGTTCCGATTCGGCAAGATTGAAGCCGCGCGAGCCCGGACCCGCATCGGTCCCTCGAGGTAATTGAAAACCTGTAATGCCGTAGGTCGCCGGATCTTTCGACGTGCGGGTATAACCTCCCGAGAGAATCAGCGACAGCGACGGATTGAAGCCGTTGGCTCCGCCGGCAGTCGATACAACCGGTGCAGAGACTTCGGAGGCGGCAGGCAGCGCGGTAGCCGAAATTGCCTGGGCAGATATTGCCTTCGAGCCCTGCAATGCAGGTGCGGCGTTGGCCACATGTTCGGCCACTACAAGGCGCTTTTCAAGGGCCTGCAAGCGTGCCTCATAGGCCGCGCGCATCGCCTCGATTTCCTGCCGCAGGCTCTGGATTTCAGTGGGTGCGCTTGAGGCGGTTTGGGCCATGGCGCCCAATGGCGCGGCCAAGGCGAGCGCAATGCTCACTGGCATGAACTTCTTCATGAATTTTTACTCCGGACGATAACAATGAACGGCACCCCGGCCGCGCGCAACGCGCCGGGGATGCCAGAAGACAGGAATCAGACCGGAATGAAAGGAGGGGCGCGACTCTCGTAGAGCCGCTTCAGGCGGAAGAACCAGATCGGGCTGGGTTGGAACCGTGGCGGGTCTGCTGGCCCCATGGTGGGTGCCAATGCAATGAACTGAACCGGGGGAGCACCACCTGTTAACGTCGCTGCAGTCAGGCAAAGATTGCAGTGGTCGATGTGAATGGCATGATTGCCGTCCGATTGGCTGGATTGCTCCGCGCGGACGTGCGACACAAGGTGCCATGTGGCAGCCGTTTGCGCCAGTGGCAGTAGCAACACAAGCACCAGCAGCCACGCCAGACGGCAATTTAAGAATGTGTTGAGCCGCATCAGCCGCATATGAATTTATATCTTAGCCGAAAAGCTGGCTACCTGTTTTCTCAACCTCGCCTGACTCCGTTGGGTCAGCGCCTGCCTGCCTTGACCCGCCACCTTGCGGCACCATCAAGTGAGCAACGCCACGGCTCCCGAAAACGAAAAAAATGCTAGTACCGTTGACAGCAGGATGATGCGGGCAATGCGTCCGTTATCGGCGCCAAAGCGCTCGGCCAGCATGGCCACATTACTGGCGCTCGGCAGGGCCGCCAGCAGCACCACCACGTCAGGGTAAAACGCTGCAGCGGGTGAAGCACCAGCCTGATGAGCGCCACCGGCACATAGTCGCCCCGCGGGCTGCGGGTCGTGCTGTTCATCTGGGAGCGCGCCAGTACCGCGCCAATCGTGAACAAGGCGGCCAGCGTCGCCGCCCACGCCGATCTGGGTCAGCCGCAAGGCTGGTCCGATGTGCTGAAACAGGTCGCGCTGTACCCCGCCGTGCCTATGAGCATTCAGCGCGTGGCCAATGTGGAGCGCGCCCAGATGCTGGTGGAAAGCGCCTCGCGCGGCGCCCTGCAGCGCTTTTTGAGCGGCTGGCAGCCAGTGCTGCATGCCACCCGGGCACAGCCCACCGGCAAGGGCTTGATTCGCTGGGCGGTGGATGTGAACCCGCTGGCGATTTAGTTGCAGTGACGGTTATTACCCGGATATAATTCACAAAATTTAATTTTACCCGGATAATTTAATGGAATCACCCAACACTTTATGTACAGCATTTGAAGGCAGCCAGTGCATCGCCACCGGTGAACTCAAGGACGTTGCCCTGACTGCAAAGCTCGCCATCGACCGCGCGGCAGCCAGTAGCGCCCCGCTTCCGACCCTGATCTTCAATGACGCAACCAGCGAGATCATTGAACTCGACTGGCGCGGCTCAGTGGACGAATTTACTGCCAGGCTGGCGCTGCTGCCTGGACACCATGCACGAGACAGCGCCATTGCAGCAGAGCCGGACCCAACAACCGCTGCCCCCATTGGCCCGGAGGCACCCCGAGGCCCAGGCCGACCCCGGCTGGGTGTCGTGGCACGTGAAGTCACGCTGCTACCGCGTCATTGGGAATGGCTGGGCACGCAGTCCGGCGGCGCATCGGTGGCGCTGCGCAAACTGGTCGAGGTGGCCCGGCGTTCGTCCGAACTGAAAGACCGCGTGCGGCACAGCAGGGCCGTGGGCTACAAGTTCATGTCCACCATGGCCGGGCACGAGAGCGGCTTTGAGGAAGCCAGCCGGGCCCTGTTTGCCGACGACCAGGCGGGCTTTGAGGCGCGGATCGCCGACTGGCCGCCGGCCGTGCAGACCCACCTGAAAAAAATACTGGCTGACGCCTTCCATGCCTGAACGACGCAATCGAAATGGGATTGAAATGAATACCGCGACAACCCGCCCCCCATTGGCGACGGCAATGCCCCCGGGTTCACCGCGCGTTTTGTGGAAGGTCTACCTGGCATTTCTCGTGCCGATGATTTTCAGCAACATCTTGCAGGCGCTCTCGGGCACGGTGAACAACATCTATCTGGGCCAGATGCTGGGCGTGAGCGCCATTGCCTCGGTATCCGCATTCTTTCCGGTGCTTTTTTTGCTGATTTCCTTCATGATTGGCTTGGGCTCCGGTGCCGCGGTTTTGATTGGTCAGGCCTGGGGTGCCAGGGAGATAGACCGTGTCAGGGCCATTGCCGGCACGACGCTGATGGCGGGTCTGTGTGCCGGCCTCGCTGTGGCCCTGTTTGGCGGCACGTTCACGGAGATCATGCTGCGCGCCCTGGGCACGCCCGCCGACATATTGCCGGGCGCGACGGCTTACGCCCGCATCATGCTGATCGCGGCTCCGTTCATCTTTATTTTTCTGCTGGTAACGTCAATGCTGCGCGGCGTGGGTGATACCAGGACGCCGCTCAAAACCTTGCTGATCTCCACCGCCATCGGGCTGCTGGTCACCCCGGCGCTGATTCAGGGCTGGGCCGGATTGCCCCGGATGGGTGTCACCAGCGGGGCTTACGCTGCAGCCGTATCTTTCGTCAGCGCACTGGGCTGGACAGTCTGGCATTTGCGCCGAACCAAACACGCACTCGCACCCAATGCGGCGTTCATGAAGCACCTGTGGATTGATCGCAGCATCCTGAAAAAAGTGCTGTTCGTCGGCCTGCCCACGGCGCTGTCGATGATCACGACCTCAATCGCCGAAATTGCCGTGCTGTTTCTGGTGAATCGCCATGGCTCGCAAGCCACGGCGGCCTACGGTGCGGTGAACCAAATCGTGTCCTACGTCCAGTTTCCGGCGATCTCCATTGCCATCACGGCGTCCATCCTGGGTGCGCAAGCCATTGGTGCGGGGCGCGGCCAGACCCTGGGCCAGATTGCCCGCACCGGCATTTTGATGAACCTGGTGCTGACCGGTTCGCTGGTACTGCTGGGCTACCTGTTTTCGCGCAGCATCATTGGGCTCTTCATCACCGATGCAGCCGTGGTGGAGACCGCGCAGACACTCTTGCACATCATGCTGTGGAGCAGTGTCATCATGGGCATGTCGATGGTGCTGTCGGGCCTGATGCGCGCCAGCGGCACGGTATTCGTACCCACCGGCATCGCGATGTTCTGCATCGCCTGCGTTGAAATCCCGGTGGCCTGGTTCTTGAACAATCGCTGGGGCCTCAATGGCATCTGGGTGGCCTACCCGGTCGCGTTTTTGTCCATGCTGGCGCTGCAAACAACATACTACCGACTGGTCTGGCGCAAACAGCCGATCCGGCGGCTGTAGCAGCGAATCGAACTTCTTCGAGCGGTCGGGCAACGACAAGCCCGGGTGTTCCCAGGCTTCAGGTCAACCACGCCACCAGCACCGGAAAACTGAAAAACGCCAACACCGTTGACAGCAGGATGATGCGGGCAATGCGTCCGTTATCGGCGCCAAAGCGCTCGGCCAGCATGGCCACATTGCTGGCGCTAGGCAGGGCCGCCAGCAGTACCACCACGGTCAGGGTAAAACGCTGCAGCGGCAGGCCCAGGCTGATGGCGCCCAAGCCCAGCAGCCCCAGCAGCAGCGGGTGAAGCACCAGCCTGATGAGCGCCACCGGCACATAGTCGCCCAGCGGGGTGCGGGTCGTGCTATTCATCTGGGAGCGCGCCAGTACCGCGCCAATTGTGAACAAGGCGACCGGCGACGCCGCATCGGCGAGCATGCTGACCGTGTCCATGATAGGTTTGGGCAGCGCAAACGCCAGGCCTGACGCAAGCGTTCCCAGCGCAATCGACCACGGCAGCGGATTGACCAGCACCCCTTTGAGCGCCAGCCGCGCGGCCTTGGCGGCGCCATGCTCGTCGGCGCCGTCGAGCCGCGACAGCGCAATGCACAAGGACGACGTCACCACCATGTCGACCATGATGGTCACAATCGCCGGGCCGGCCGCCTGTGTGCCCAGCAGGGCCACCAGCAGCGGCACGCCCATGAAGCCGGTGTTCGGAAAGGCCGCCACCAGCGCGCCAAACGAGGCGTCGTTCCAGCCGATGCGGCGGCTGCGCGTGACCGCAATCGTAAAGCCCACCACCAGCACGGCGCACAGCAAATACACCATCACCAGGCTGCCATCGAGCAACTGCGCAATCGGCGTGTTGGCGCCAAAGCGGTAGAGCATGCATGGCAGCGCAAAGTACAGGACAAAACCATTGAGCCCCGGTATGGCCTGCAGCGGCAGCATGCGCCGCCGCGCGGCCAGGTAGCCCGCCAGCACCAGCGCGAAGAAGGGGAAGGTAACCAGGAAAATGCTTAACACAAAGCGTATTGTCGCTGCCAACATCGGCACTCGCCCGACTGACTATGATGTCCGCTGCTGCTGGTTCTTTCTCCCGACCCTGCATTTTTGTCACCGTTCATTGTTCATTGTTTCCCCCCGCATGTCGCCACCCTCCCCTGCTTGCGCCGCCGCTGGCCTGAATCTGGCCCAGCAAGAAGCCGTCAACTACCTTCACGGCCCCTGCCTGGTGCTGGCCGGGGCCGGTTCCGGCAAGACCCGGGTCATCACACACAAGATTGGCCGGCTGATTCAGGCCGGGCTCAAGCCCGAGCAGGTCGCCGCCATCACCTTCACCAACAAGGCCGCCGCCGAGATGCGCGAGCGTGCCAGGAGCCTGATAGGCAAGCCGGCGCGCGGCGTGCTAATCTGCACCTTTCACGCACTGGGCGTGCGCATGCTGCGGCAAGACGGGCAAGCGCTGGGCCTGAAACCGCAGTTTTCGATTCTTGACAGCGACGACGTCACCGGTATCCTGAAAGACGCCGGCGGCAGCACCGATGCAGCCACGGCGCGGCAGTGGCAGTGGACCATCAGCCGCTGGAAAACCATGGGCCTGAGCGCTGACCAGGCCGCCGCCCAGGCCAGCGGCGACGAAGAGCGCGTGATAGCACGCATCATGGCGCGCTACGAGGAACGGCTGGCGGCTTACCAGAGCGTTGACTTTGACGACCTGATCGGTCTGCCGCTCAAATTGCTGCAGAACCATGAAGCCGTGCGCAACAAGTGGCAAACAGCGCTCGGCCATGTGCTGGTCGATGAATACCAGGACACCAACGCCACACAATACGAAATGCTCAAGCTGCTGGTCAGCCCGCATGGCCGCTTCACGGCCGTGGGCGACGACGACCAGTCGATTTACGGCTGGCGCGGCGCCACGCTGGACAACCTGAAACGGCTGCCGCAGGACTACCCCAAGCTGAAAGTGGTCAAGCTGGAGCAAAACTACCGCTCTACCAGCGCCATCCTGCGCGCCGCCAACAATGTGATCGGCTCCAACCCCAAGCTTTACCCGAAAACGCTGTTCAGCGAACTCGGCGAAGGTGAGCCGGTGCGCGTGGTCGATTGCGACAGCGAGGAGCACGAGGCGGAGCGCGTGGTAGCGCGTATCCAGAGCCTGCGCGCCGAGGGCAGCCTGCAGGCCGCCGGCGGGCAGTACCGCGAGTGGAAGGACTTTTGCGTGCTGTACCGCGCCAACCACATGGCCAAGCCTTTTGAAAAGGCCCTTCGCAAGGCCAACATTCCCTACACGGTGTCGGGCGGGCAAAGCTTTTTTGACCGCGCCGAGATCAAGGACCTGTGCTGCTGGCTGCGCCTGCTGGCCAACAACAACGATGACCCGGCCTTCATGCGCGCCGTGACCACGCCCAGGCGCGGCG
>JAHFQQ010000158.1 GCA_023259235.1 Polaromonas sp.
GCCATGTCGCAGCCGAGTTGCTTGGCCATTGCGCGGGCGCGCACCACGCCGCCGACATCAGGCGAGACGACCATCAGGTCGGCGTATTTTTTCTGGCGCAAATCACCGAGCAACACCGGCGTGGCATAAATGTTGTCCACCGGGATGTCAAAGAAGCCCTGGATCTGGTCGGCATGCAAGTCCATCGTCAGGACACGTGAGACGCCAACGACCTGCAGCATGTTGGCGACCACCTTGGCCGAGATCGGCACGCGCGCCGAACGCGGGCGGCGATCCTGCCGGGCGTAGCCAAAATAGGGAATGACAGCGGCAATCTGATCGGCCGATGCGCGTTTCAGCGCGTCGGCCATGATGAGCAGTTCCATCAGGTTGTCATTGGTCGGCGAGCAGGTTGACTGCACCACGAACACGTCACGGGCCCGCACGTTTTGCTGTATCTCGACCGTGACTTCACCGTCCGAAAAACGCCCCACATGGGCGGCCCCCAGGGAAATGCCCAGATGCTGGGCTATTTCAAGGGCCAGGACCGGATTGGCATTGCCGGTGAAAACCATGAAGTCGGGATGGTGCATTTGCATGTAGCGCTCAGCTGCTATCGGCCTTGATGGTGGCTGAAACGGTTAGTGAAGAAAAAGACGCATATGAAATCAGCGGCGACCGGAACTTGGCAGTGAGCGCCGGTTGCCTGGGTTTTCCAGAAATTCACAGACCCGCACTGCGTGGGCTTCAAATTTTGGCAGGGGTGGGAGGATTCGAACCTACGAATGCCGGAATCAAAATCCGGTGCCTTAACCAACTTGGCGACACCCCTACACAGGATGGATGTTGTCCGTGAAACGCCGGCTGAAATCAGTCAACGCAACCTGGCAACATCCGACCTACAAACTTTTCTCTTATTCATCGTCCTGAAAATGCATTTTGAGGATCGGCTATTTTACCAACCGGCCAGAGGGTGCTCCTTCAGGTTGCTGCATTTGCGGATTTGCCAGCCGCCAGGGAGTTCTGGCCATTGGGGTAAATCAGTATCTTGCGGCAATTGCGCAAACACGGCACTTCCCGAGCCGGTCATGCGCCCTTGCAGGTGCTGCATTTCCAGCCAGTCCAGGGATTGGCTGATTTGCGGACACAGGGCTTGCGCGACCGGCTGCAAGTCGTTGCGGCCAAATTTAAAAATCGGGCCATCGGCATTTGCAGCAAAGCTTTGAATTGTAGCAGTTCCGGTGTCGCGCTTGAGCCCCGGCGCACTGAAAATCCTGCGTGTGGAAAGTCCGTTTGCAGGCTTGACCACAACAAAACGGGCGGGCGGGAGCGTGATGGGAGTGATTTTTTCGCCAATGCCTTCTACCCAGGCATGGCCACCCGAGAGGAAAAATGGCACGTCGGCACCGAGTGTCAGGGCCATGGCCAGCAAGTCCTGGGCCGGCAGGCGCACACCCCAGAGGCGCTGCAGCGCCAGCAGGCAACTGGCGGCATCCGACGATCCGCCGCCCAGGCCTGCCTGCGACGGAATGCGCTTTTCAAGGCTGATGTCAACACCAAGCGGCGTGCCGCAGGCCCTTTGCAAGGCCCTGGCGGCTTGCACCGTCAGATCCTCGCAAGGCAGCGCCTCGGCGGCACTTGCACCTTGATCAGCCTGATGGCCCAGGTCGGTCCGGCTGATGCGGCCGTCGGTGCGCAATTCAAATTGCAGGGTGTCGCACCAGTCAATCAGCATGAACACCGACTGCAGTAGATGGTAGCCGTCGGGCCTGCGCCCCGTAATGTGCAGAAACAGGTTGAGCTTGGCCGGTGCCGGCACGTCATAAAGGGCCTTGAGAGGGCGCAACGGGCGGGCAGCGTGTGTCACGGTTGAGGGAGATTGGGAAATATCCGGTCTGGTCGGATCATGCCCTATTTATCCAGCACCACGCGCAGTTCGGCCTGTGGCGCAGGTTCGGTTCTGGTGGCCCAAATGCGCCCCTCGCCGAGGCGGGACAGATCGGCAGACCAGCCGCTGACGTGCGCGTTGTCCCCGCGCAGCCAGGCAAACAGCGCGCTCAGCGGCACCGCCGCGCCAGTGGCGCGTTCCATCAACTCGTTGATTGAGGAAAAACGCTCGATCTTCTGGTTGCCTGAATCAAGGGTGGCAGCGCCGGGCGACCAGCGCAATACCCCGAGCACGCTGCCCAGCGGGCTGACCAGCGTCAACTCGCCGCGTTCCGGCTGGCCCCTGAGTTCAAAGCTGGCTGAGAAAGCCTGCGCCGGTTCACTTTGCACCTGCAGGCTGATTCGCCCCGTCCAGAATTCATTTTGCGATAAATTTATGGGTTTTGCCCTTATGGGATATGCGCATCCAGCTATTAAAATAATAGCTATCAGGCATCCGAACAAGCCGATGAAACGCAGTCGGAAAGTGACACGCAAGGGAGTAAATCCTGGGTTGAGGCGGTTCTACAGCTTGACCCGCAAACGCTTGAGTGTCTCAAGCAGCGTCTCGTTGTCCGGGCTGAGCAACTGGCCTTCTTTCCAGATCGCCACGGCCCGCTCGTGCTGTCCCATGCTCCACAGCACTTCTCCAAAATGCGCGGCAATTTCCGCGTCGGGCTTGGCCTTGTAGGCGGCCTCAAAAATCTGCGCCGATTCCCCGGTGTTGCCCATGCGAAACTCAACCCAGCCCAGGCTGTCCCGGATGAAGGGGTCGGTGGGCGCGTATTCAAGCGCTTTGCGAATCAGCTCCCTGGCCTCCGGCAGGCGGATGTTGCGCTCCGCCAGCGAATAGCCCAGGGCGTTGTAGGCCTGATAGTAATCCGGCTTGAGCGCGATGAGTTGGCGCAGCAGTCGCTCCATTTCGTCAACGCGGTCGAGCTTTTCGGCCAGCATGGCCTGGTCATAAAGCAGATCCGGGTCCTGCGGTGTCTTGATCAGGGCCTGCGCCAGCACATCGTGGGCGAGCTGGTATTGCCTGGCATCGCGCAGCAGGCTGACCTCAGTGCTGAGTTTGAGCTGTTCCTCGGCGGCGTCGCCTTTGGGCAGTTCGTGGATCAACCGGAGGCCTTGTTCAAGCTTGCCCTGGCTTGCCAACAGGGAAGCGCGCCGGATTTGAGCGCGCGTAAAGTCTGACGGGTTATCGATCTTGTCCAGCCAGCTTTCCGCTGCCGCATAGTCCTTGCGCTTTTCGGCCACTTGCGACAGGGACAGGTAAGCCTGGGTCAGGCCGTGATTGCTTTCGTCCTGCGGGTTCTGCTGCCGGGCCAGCGCCACGTAGTGTTCCAGCGAGGTCTGGGCCTGGGTGAGCTGGTTGTCCTGCAGTTGCAAGGAGCCCAGAACCAGCCAGCCTTCGAGGAAATCGGGTTTTTCACGCGTCACGATCAGCAACTGGCCGGTCGCTTCCGCGTAGCGCTGCAGGTCCAGCAGGGTTCGGGCATAAGCCAGATGCATTTCAGGTCGGGCTGCGGGGTTGCTGGCGAGGTACTTGCGGACCAGGCCTTCCGCCGCGGGCTGGCTCGGTTCCATCAGATCCAGCGCAAGCAGCGCCGGGCCTTCAGCGCTCGCATCGGCGGCCTGGCCGCGTTGGGCGGCGACCAGCGCACCAGGCTTGTCGCCCGCGGCCAGTCGCATGCGGCCCACGGTGGCCCAGGCTGTGCCAGCGGTGGCGGGACTCTTCAGCTCATTGGCCAGTGCCTTTTCAACCACCGTGGCAGCCAGTTTCTTGTCGCTGACGCGGGCGTAGGCGCGCGGCACCGTGGCCAGCACTGAAGCGCGCTCGACATCGGGAGCAAGCCTGATTTCGGTCTTCAGCGGCTCTACGGTATCGTCGATGCGATTCAGTGCAATCAGGATCTGCAGTTCATAACGGTTGGCCTCGCGCGAGTTGGGTAGCGCCTGCTTCCAGGCCTGGGCGGCCTGCAGTGCCGAGTCGCCCGATCGTGCCTGCAATGCGATGTCGGCGGCGCGCTGGTAAAGTTCCGCGTCGCCGGTCTTTCGGGCGGCGTCCAGCATCAACGCAAAGCTCGCGGCGGGCTCCCCATCCTGCAGGGTTAGTTCACCCAAAAGCAGCTGGTAAAACAAGGCGCTGTCGAGTGCTGAAGAGGGCGCAGCGTCGTGTGCGGCCTGTGCCTGGGCAAGGCTGGAGGGCTCGGCGGGGCCAGGTGCCGCGTTCTGCGCCATCGCCAAGGGGCCAGCAAGGCAAAGGCAGGCAAAAACAAGACCAGGAATATTCTTCATCGAAGCATGATAATTGAAGCGACCAGGCTGCGCTTTCCCGCCGCCTTGTACCCTGACTCGTGAACCATGCCTGAATTGCCCGAAGTTGAAGTCACCCGCCTGAGCTTTGCCAACCGCATCGCGGGTGCCCGCATTGAGGCGGTGTCCATCGGCAAGCCGTTGCGCTGGCCGCTGGGTTGTCCGCCGCGGGAACTCGTTGGCCAGCGCGTGCTGGGTGTGCGTCGCCGCGGCAAATACCTGTTGCTTGACCTGAGCGGCGGTTTGCTGCTGATGCACCTGGGCATGTCGGGCAGCCTGAGCTTTGGCACCGGATTTTGCGCACCGGGCAGGCACGACCACTTTGACATGCTGACCAGCCTGGGCACCTTGCGCCTGCATGATCCGCGCCGCTTCGGCGCCGTGGTCTACACCAGCGGCGAGGCAGATCCGGCAGCGCAAAAACTGCTGGGCCGGCTCGGCGTGGAGCCGCTCGGTGAGACCTTTGAAGCGGTTGCATTCCATCAGGCGCTCAAGCTCAGGAAAACCGCCATCAAGCAGGTACTGCTGGGCGGCGAGGCAGTGGTGGGCGTGGGCAACATTTATGCGTCCGAAGCACTGTTTCTGGCCGGTATCCGTCCCACCACAAAAGCATCCCGCATCAGCAAACCGCGCGCGGCGCTGCTTCATCGCGCCATCCAGCAAGTGCTGGCGCAAGCCGTTGCGAAAGGCGGCAGCACCCTGCGGAACTTTTCCAATGCCCATGGCGTGGCTGGATGCTTTCAGCTCGAAGCCATGGTTTACGACCGGGCCGGCTTGCCCTGCAGGGCGTGCGGGGAGCCGATCAAGGCCATTCGCCAGGGTCAGCGCTCGACTTTTTACTGCGTGCGTTGCCAGAAGCCGTAAGCAGCACTGGCGGCCAACTCGGGCGGTCGATGCTATATTGGGCCATCGTACCTTTACGGCGGACCAATGTCCTTTAACCAAAAATTTGATCAGCACGGCATATGGCGGCGCGAGTTTGCGCTGCGCCTGAGGCTGCTCGCCGAATGGATGAAAGACCACGATCTGCTTGACGCGGCGGTGGAAGAGCGGTTGCACCGGCTGGAGTTGCAGGTGCGTTCCGACAAGGTCATGGTGGCTTTTGTGGCGGAGGTTTCGCGCGGCAAATCAGAGCTGATCAATGCGATCTTTTTTGCCGGTTATGGCCGCCGCATCATGCCGGCCAGCGCCGGCCGCACCACCATGTGCCCGACCGAACTTGGCTATGACGCCGACGTTCCGCAGTGTCTGCGCCTGTTGCCCATCGAGACGCGCTTGCAGACGCAGGCGCTGATGGAGTGGCGCATGGTTCCTGAAAAGTGGACCCGCGTTGACCTCGATGTGAACGATCCGGCGCAACTGGCGCGCGCTCTCGAAAAAGTGGCCGAGGTGCGACATGTCAACCAGGAAGAAGCCCGCGCGCTTGGCTTCTGGCATGACGAAAACCCGGACGACAACCCACCGGTGAGGGCGGATGGCCTGATCGAGGTGCCAAGGTGGCGTCACGCACTCATCAATATCGCGCATCCCCTGCTCAAGCAGGGGCTGGTCATTCTCGACACCCCGGGCCTGAACGCGATTGGCGCCGAGCCGGAACTGACGGTCAGCCTGATTCCCCAGGCCCATGCGGCGATCTTCATTCTGGCGGCCGATACGGGCGTGACCAAATCCGATCTCGCCATCTGGCGCGAGCATCTGATCACCGAAGGTGATGGATGCGAGTCCCGCCTGGTCGTGCTCAACAAGATCGACACCTTGTGGGACGCCTTGAGCACGCCCGAACAGGTGCAGATGCAAATTGACCGGCAGGTCGCCACCACGGCCGAAATTCTCGGTTTGCCCAGATCACAGGTGATCCCGGTTTCCGCGCAAAAGGGATTGGTGGCCAAAGTAACCGGCGATCAGGCGCTGCTGCAGGCCAGCAGGTTGCCGGCACTCGAACTGGCGCTTGCCGGGGGCGTCATGGGGCAACGCCAGAAAATATTGCGTGCGGCGGTCGCCGACGGCATTCGGGAACTCAAGGCAGAGGCTGAGCGTGCGATGCACATCCGCCGCCGTGATCTGGCCGAACAGATGATTGAGCTGCGCGGGCTGAGAGGGAAAAACGTCTCGGTCATTCATCACATGCGGTCCCGCATTGAACAAGAACGGGCCGAATTTGATACCAGTGGCGCCAAAATCCATGCGATTCGCTCGGTGCACCTTAAATTGCTCCGGGAGGTCTTCAACCTGCTTGGCACGCCCACGCTGAGGGCTGAACTGGCAGAGCTGACGCATGCGCTCAAGCAACCGGGCATCAAGCTGGGCGTTAAAAAAGCCTATGGTCAGACCTTTTCCAGGTTGCGCGAAAGCCTGCAAAAGTCCCGGATACTCGGCGGCGAAATCCAGTCGATGCTGACAGCGTCTTTCCGGCAGCTCAATGCGGAATTCAGCTTTTCCCTGCAGGCCCCCAAGGAACCTGATTTCACTCGCTATGAGCGGGATCTTGAATCGATACAGCGCAGCCACCTGCAGTACCTTGGGCTGGGCAACATGCTAAAGCTGTCCCAGCCGGAGTTTTGCGACCGGCTGGTTCGCGCGCTGGCGACCCGCTTGCGCGTGGTGTACGAGTCAGCCTTGAGCGAAGTCGAACTATGGAACAAGTCCGCATCGTCCCAACTGGATGTGCAATTGCGCGAGAGGCGTCGCAATTTTTCGCGCAGGCTTGAGGCGATCGAGCGCATCCGGGAGGCTGCATCCGGCCTGAATGAACGGATTGCCGAAATTGCCGCGCAGGAGAATGTCCTCAATGAGCTTGATGCCAAGCTGGCAGAGCTGACCTCGCATCTTGTCGGAGAACTGTCGTTGCGTTTCTTTCCTGCGGATGAAACGGATGCAACAGTCCGCGCGGCGCTGACCGAGGCGGCTTGAGCGTTGAGGGGTACTGCAACCGGTACCGGACCCCGCGCTTTTTCCGGGGAAATCGTGCGATGGCAAAAGAGCCATGGGCGCAACCAGTTGCCTTGGCAAAACACACGCGATCCGTATCGCGTCTGGCTCTCCGAGATCATGCTTCAGCAGACCCAGGTTGCCACGGTGATGAGCTACTACCCGCGGTTTTTGCTGCGCTTTCCAACGGTCAGTGAACTCGCCGCCGCGGAGCAGGATGAAGTACTGGCGCTGTGGAGCGGTTTGGGTTACTACAGCCGCGCGCGCCATCTGCATCGGTGCGCGCAGGATGTGATGGCGCTGCATGAAGGGCGGTTTCCGCGCACCGCCGGGCAGCTTCAAACGCTGCCAGGCATCGGCCGCTCCACCGCGGCTGCCATTGCGTCTCTTTGTTTTGGAGAACGCGTCGCCATCCTGGACGGCAATGTCAAACGCGTGCTGACGCGGGTGCTCGGGTTTGCCGCCGATCTGGCGCAAAGCGCCAATGAGCGGGCGCTGTGGAGCCGCGCGACAGAGTTGCTGCCGAAGCAGGATTTGCCGCAAGCCATGCCACGTTACACGCAGGGGTTGATGGATCTGGGTGCGACGGTTTGCACGGCGCGCCAGCCTGCATGCCTGCTGTGCCCGGTGCGTGCCGTGTGCCGCGGGTTTGCCAGCGGCACGCCGGAAAACTATCCGGTCAAGACGCGCAAACTCAAGCGCAGCGCCTTGTCGCTGAGCCTGCTGTGGGTGCAAAAGCCGGACGGCTCGGTCTGGCTGGAGCGGCGCGGCGCACCCGGCATCTGGGGCGG
>JAHFQQ010000356.1 GCA_023259235.1 Polaromonas sp.
GTGCGGTAGGTTTCGACCATCCAGATACCCAACACATTGAAGTCATAGATTTTCCATCCTGCCGGGGTTTTTTCCAGGCGGTAGTCCATTTGGACCGGGTCACCGCGACCAAGGATTTCGCTGCGCACCATGACTTCGGTGTCTGTCGGCGCGGCGCGCAGGGGCTTGACTTCAAGAGTCTGATCATTGACCTGCGACAGCGCACCAGAATAGGTGCGGATCAGCAGTGTCTTGAATTCTTCCTGCAGGCGCCTTTTCTGCTCGGGAGTAGCCTGGCGCCAATTGCGACCGACGGTGGAGGCCGTCATGCGCGTGAAGTCCACGTAGGGCATGACCTTGTTGTCCACCAGGGCAATCACGCGGGTCATGTCGCCGGCCTTGACGGCCTTGTCTGACCTGATGCTGTCCAGCACATCAGCGGAAACACGCTTGATCAGCGCATCGGGCGCTTCTTCGGCAGCGCGTGCGGAAGTAGCTGCCGGGAGCAGCGCCAAGCCGAGCAAAGCCGTCAATAAATGGTCAAAGACTCTACGCTTCATGATTGATTCCTTGAATGACAAAACATGCGCCGGGCAATTTGGCCGCGTGCGCATCGCCTGCATCTTGCTGTCGCACATCGGTTTTACAAGTATTTTGCGCGATTGTTTCCGGACGGAAGATGAAGTTTCCCGGCCATTTTGTAAAAGTTGTCTGCAACCGCCCTTTTTAACGCGCAGCCGGCACCGTCGTGTCGGGCCGGGCTTTGCCAGGCACCGCTTCGGGCAGATCGTAACGCTCCTCGGGCTGGACCGCGGCGCCGCCAATTGAATTGCTGCGGCGTTGCAGGTAGATATCGCGTGCAAAGCTGTATTTGTCGAGCGCGGCCTGGTCCAGTACATCACCGACGCCCAGCAACCGCGCCCGCGTGTTGACCGCGCGCAGGACAATCAGGGAGTTGCGTACCGGCACGTTGTCAGCCCGATTCACCAGATTTCCCTGCATATCGACCAGCGTGCCGACGGAATCACGCACGGAAGATGGCCCCAGCAACGGCAGCACCAGATAGGGGCCAGGAGCCACACCCCAATAACCCAGCGTTTGACCGAAATCCATGGTGTGCTTGCGCAGTCTCATTTCGCTGGCAATATCCAGGATGCCACCCAGACCCCAGAATGTATTGACCGCAACGCGAAAAAAACTCTCTGCTGAGGCTTGGGGCTTGAATTGCAGCACATTGTTGACCAGCGACCATGCATCTGAAATATTGCCGAAGAAATTGGTGGCGCCCCTGCGTACCAACTCAGGCGTGACGTCCTGATAGGCCGTCGAGACAGGCTTGATGACGGCCCGATCCAGCCCATCGTTGAAAGTGAACATCGTCCGGTTGAACGGCTCCAGCGGATCGGCAGGATTGGCATTCGGACCCGTGGCGCAGCCTTGCAACAGTGCCATCGCCAAGGCCGCCATGGCCCGGCACAAGGAATATTTCATGGTGATTGGGCCTGTCATTTCTTTTCCGCATTCCCTGGCGGCGGCGCAGACACTGGGCCGGAACTGCTGTCGGCCGCCTTGCTGAACAAAAACTGGCCGATCAGGTTTTCCAGCACCACGGCCGACTGGGTCTGTTTGATCACATCGCCGGCTACGAGGTTTTTCTCGGCACCTCCGGGCTCCACGCCTATGTATTGTTCGCCAAGCAGCCCACTGGTGAGAATCTTCAGCGAACTGTCCTTGGGAAAAGCGTAGCGGCTTTCCAGCGCGAGCGTGACACGCGCCTGAAATGTCTTATCGTCAAACGTGATGGCTTCGACACGGCCCACCACCACGCCGCCGCTGCGCACCGCTGCCTTGGGCTTGAGTCCACCCACATTGTCAAACTCGGCGCTGACCCGGTAGGTAGACTGAAAACTCAGATTCAGCAGATTGGCTGCCTGCAGCGCCAGAAACAGGATAGCCGCAGCGCCAATCAGGACAAACAGTCCCACCCACACGTCGTTCTTTGAGCGTTGCATCAAACTTCCTTCCAAACAATTCAAGACCGGGGTTTTGGGGTCAGAGCCCCGCCACCCTTGTCTGTGCCGTAAATCTTCCGGTCATCAGGTCGTAAACATCATCGCGGTCAGGATGAAATCCAGCCCCAAAACCGCCAGCGAGGCCACAACCACCGTGCGTGTCGTGGCGCTCGCGACGCCTTCCGGGGTGGGTTGCGCCTTGTAACCCTCCAACAGTGCCACGAAAGTCACCGTGAACCCGAACACAATGCTCTTGACGATGCCGTTGCCCACATCCTGCCAGACATCGACGCTGCCCTGAATCTGGCTCCAGAAGGCACCGCCATCCACGCCAATCATGAGCACACCCACCACCCAGCCACCAATCACACCCATGGCGCTGAACACGGCGGCCAGCAGCGGCATCGCGATCACGCCGGCCCAGAAACGCGGCGCCAGAACGCGCCGCACCGGATC
>JAHFQQ010000159.1 GCA_023259235.1 Polaromonas sp.
CAGCAGTTTGGGATTCGTGGCCAGCGCGCGCGCCAGCTCCAGCTTGCGCTGCTCGCCATACGAGAGGTTGTCGGCCTTGTCGCCCGCCTTGTGGTCCAGCTTGACCCACGACAGCAGCTCCTGCGCGCGCGCCCGGGCCCGGCGCTCCTCGCTGCGGAACAGCCCGGAGCTGGCCAGCAAGCCGAGCGAGCCGTACTTGAGCTGCGCATGGAAGCCGACCATCACGTTCTCCAGCAGCGACATGTCCTTGAACAGGCGGATGTTCTGGAAGGTGCGGGCAATGCCCAGTCGCGTGATGCCGTGCGGGGTGCGCCCCGCCAGATTCTGGCCGTTGAACTCGATGCGCCCGCTGGTGGGTGGTAGCAGACCGGTGATCAGGTTGAAGACGGTGGTCTTGCCGGCGCCGTTGGGGCCGATCAGGCCGAAGATGCCGCCCTGCGGAATCTCCAGGTTCACGTCCTGCAGCACCTTGAGGCCGCCGAAGTGGCGCGACAGCGCGTCCAGCTTCAATGAAGTGCTCATGAGCGGCTCCCTCGTCTGCTAAACAGCTGGCGCAAGCGCGCCGGGTCCCAGATGCCCTTGGGCAGGAACAGCACGATCAGCACGAGGATGAAGCCGTTCACGACGCCCCGGAAGTCCTTGAACGCGCGCAGCAGCTCCGGCAGCAGCGTGAGGATCACGGCGCCGATCACCGGGCCGGTCAGGTTGCCGATGCCGCCAAGGATGGCCATGGTGAGGATGTCCACTGCGCGGTCGAAGCCGTATTCGCCCGGGCCGATGAAAAAGGTCAGGTGCGCGTTGAGCGCGCCGGCCAGGCCCGCAATGGCCGCGCCCAGCACGAACGCCAGCATCTTGTAGGCGCCCACGTCGATGCCCATCAGGCCCGCCGCGGTTTCGTCTTCCTTGATCGACTCGAAGGCGCGCCCGACGCGCGAGCGGCGCAGCCGCCAGAGCAGGGCCAGCGTGAGCACCAGGGCCAGCGCCACGTGCCACCACTGGGTCAGTTGCGGGATGCCGTTGAGTCCGAGCGCGCCGCCCGTGATGGAGTCGGCGTTGAGCAGCGCGATGCGCACCACCTCGCCAAAGGCCAGGGTCGCCATGGCCAGGTACACGCCCGACAGCCGCAGCGTGGGCTTGCCAATGATGAAGGCCATGAGCGCAGGTGCCGCCATGCCGGCGGCCAGCACGGCCGGGAATGGCGCGCCGTAGTTCATCGTCAGCAGCGCCGAGGTATAGGCCCCGATGCCCATGAAGGCCGCATTGGCGATGGACAGCATGCCGCACGCGAGCGTCAGGTAGATGGACAGGGCCAGCAGCGCGTTGGTGCCCAGCGTGAGCACCAGGTTGCTGTAGATCGACCAGAAGTTGTTGAACCAGTCCATGTCAATGCCCGCCCGGCCGCCCGAAGGGCATTGAGCGCCCCCTCAGGGGGCAGCGAAAGAAGAGAGCGTGGGGGAGCTTCATACTAGACTTTGCGCTCGAGCAGGGTGCCGAACAGCCCCTTGGGCCGCACCAGCAAAATCAGGAAGAGCAGGCCGAAGGCCACGGCGTCACGCATGCTCGAGCCGATATAGGCCACCGACAGCACCTCGGCGAAGCCCAGGAACAGGCCGCCGATCAGCGCGCCGCGGATATCGCCCATGCCGCCCAGGATGATCACGGCAATGCCTTTTTCCAGCATGGACTTGCCCATCAGCGGGAACAGCGCGTTGGAATACAGGCCGATCAGCACGCCCGCCACGCCGCCCAGCCCGGCCGCGACAAAGGAGGTGAGGTAGAACAAACCCTCGACGTTGATGCCCAGCAGGTTAGCCGCCTTGGGCGATTCGGCAATGGCGCGCAGTGCACGCCCGAGCTGGGTCTTCTTGAGGGCCAGCAGCAGCACGGCCATCAGCACGAAGGACAGCAGGATGATGCCGAGCTCGAGCGCTGTCAGGCTCACGCCGCCCAGGCTCAAGGTGCTGTCCGGCACCAGGCCCGGCGGGAAACGCAGGTTCTCCGCGCCAAAAATGCCCTGAATGCCGTTGGCCAGGATGATGCCCACGCCAATGGTGGCGATCATCGGAATCAGGTGTGGTGCATTGCGCGCACGCAGCGGGCGCAGCACCAGGACGTCGATGAGCAGGCCGACGCCACCGCTGAATACGAAGGCGAACAGCAGCGCGCCCCACAGCGGCAACGCGAAGTGCGCGACGGCCTGTTCCGCCGCGTAGGCGCCGACCATGAAGACCGCGCCATGCGACAGATTGATGACGCCCAGCACGCCGAAGATGAGCGTAAAGCCCAGCGCAAACAGGGCGTAAACGCTCCCGAGCGACAAGGCATTGACAAGTTGCTGTTCCAGCACGATGGGGTGCCCCGGACAAGGCGCACTAGTGCGCCGGCAAGAAAAAAGACGGCGCGAGCAGTCGCGCCGTCTGACGGATCATCGCAATTATTTCTCGATCACAAACTTGTCGCCCTTCGTCACGCTGACGATGGCCTTTTGTTGCGCGTCATAACCGGCAGGCTTTCCAGCCTTGTCAACAGCACGGTGGAACTGGAAGGCGCCGGTGGCACCGGTCCACTTGACGTTGGGCAGCGCATTGCGCAGCGCGCTGCGGTCGGCGGCCAGGTCGCCGCTGAGCTTGACCTGCTTGAGGGCCTGCACCAGGATGTGCATGGCGTCGTAGGACTGGGCCGCAAACTGGTCGGGAGCCGCCTTGAACTTGTCCTGGAAGGCCTTGATGAAGCTGGTGTTTTCCGCGCTGTCGTTGCTGGCCGACCAGGGGCTGCCTACGTACAGGCCGTCCGAGCTGCCCTTGGCCAGAGTGAACACCTTGACCGAGTTCATGCCGTTGCCACCGATGAACGGCACATTCAGGCCGATCTGACGAGCCTGCACCATGATGGGTGCGCCTTCGGCCAACAGTGCCGACAGCACGATGGCGTCCGGCTGGGTGGCCTTGATCTTGGTCAGCTGGGCCTTGAAATCGACGTCGCCCTTGGCAAAGGTCTCGGTCGTGGTGACCGGGATCTTCAGGTCTTCGAGCGCTTTCTTGAAGTTGTCGTAGCCGCTCTTGGTGAACACGTCATCGTTGCCGTACATCACGGCCACTTTCTTGATATTGGCGTGCTTGATGGCGACCCGCAGGGTCTCGGGCAGCACGTCGGCTTCGGGCACCGAATTACGAAAGATGTAGTCACCAATCGAGGTAATGCCGTCGGCCGTGTTGGAGGTGCCAAAGGCCACGGTCTTGGCGGCCTGGGCGATTGGGTCGGCCGCCTGGGCCGAGTTCGACAGCGTGGGGCCGAACACCATCAGGACCTTGTCCTGGAAAATCAGTTTCTTGAAGACGTTGATGGCTTCTTCTTTCTTGCCCTGTTCGTCTTCGATCACCAATTGCAGCTTGTCGCCATTCACGCCGCCCGCGGCATTGATCTCATCGGCGGCGAGCTGGAAGCCGTTGCGGATGGAAATGCCGTATTGCGCGGCGCCGCCCGACAGGGCCTCGGCCATACCGATTTTGATGTCGGCCGCGTAGGCGCTGGCGCCAAAGCCGGCGGCGAGCGCCAGCGCGAGGAGCGAATTTGCGAAAGCTTTTTGTCTCATTTCAAAATCCTTTATAAATGCAGGTTGAAAGGTTAGCCGTCGATTTTACATCTCGCAACAACGGTGTTTTCTGATTGAGCAGGATGACGCTCAGGGTCTCCAACAAGCCGCACGTTGATGAGTGTATACCGGCCGGCAAACTGCTCAAACCTGCGTGCAAGTCCTGGCCTGAATTGCCGGCGAGTCGCAGTGACCTGTGGCAATGCATAGGGGTATAAACGGGGTGATGGGCGGCATAAAGCGGACAAAATATCCCGGTGCTGTCTTTCGTTCCCTGGTCATGGCCATCGCTGCAAGATGACCGCGGCAATGATTCGGTCGAACAACATAAAATTCACAATCGTTAACTTTTTAGGAGACTGTATCAATGGATCGTCGTTCTCTCATCAAAAACGCCGGCATCGCCGGCGTGCTGGCCGCGGGTGTTGCGCCTGCCGTGCATGCGCAGGCCGCGGTTCGCTGGCGCATGGCCTCCAGCTTTCCCAAGTCGCTCGATACCATTTTTGGCAGCGCCGAGATGTTTGCCAAGACTGTCAAAGCGCTGTCTGGTGGCAAGTTTGAAGTGTCGGTGCATGCCGCCGGCGAACTGATGCCGGCGTTTGGCGTGGTGGATGCCATCCAGAACGGCACAGTCGAGATGGCCCAGACCGCGTCCTACTATTTCACCGGCAAGGACTCCATTTTTGCCTTCGGCTGTGCCGTGCCTTTCGGCCTCACAGCCCGCCAGATGGATGCCTGGATGGAGCATGGCAATGGCCGCAAACTGATGGATGCGTTTTACGCCAACTACAACATGAAGAGCCGCAGTGCCGGCAACACCGGCACGCAGATGGGCGGCTGGTACCGCAAGGAAATCAAGACTGTCAGCGACCTGAAGGGCCTCAAAATGCGCATGGGCGGCGGGCTTTTCGGGGAGGCCATGCTGAAGCTGGGTGTTGTGCCGCAGAACATGCCTGCCGGCGATGTGTACCAGGCGCTGGAAAAAGGCACGCTGGACGCTGTCGAATTCGTTGGTCCCTACGACGACGAAAAGCTGGGCTTCAACAAGGTGGCGCCCTACTACTATTACCCTGGCTGGTGGGAGGGCGGCGCGGAACTGGAGTTCTTTATCAACACCAAGGCCTATGCGGCCCTGGCGCCAGAATTCCAGGCAATTGTGAACGCAGCCACCGATGTAGCCGCGCGGGACATGATCGCCAAGTACGACGCCGTCAATCCGATTGCCCTGAAGCGGCTGGTGGGAGAGAAGACCCAGCTCAAGGCGTTCTCCAAAGAGCTCATGGATGCAGGCTTCAAGGCTTCGATGGAAGTGTTTGCGGAACACGAAGCCAAATCCGCCGAGTTCAAGAAGATTCACCAGGACATGCGCGCCTTCCAGCGTGATCAACTGCTGTGGGGGCGCTTTTCGGAGTTCCGTTTCGACAGCTACATGACTGGCGTCAAGCTGTAAGTCGCTTTGCAGCGGCGGCTGCGTTTTCACCAGCGCCGCTGCTTCGCTGGCAGCTTGTCAATAGCTATGAATACGATAGCTGATCACGTCGATAGGTATTGGGCTGAAAGCTGATTTGATTGAAATCAGCCGGACAAGGCCGGCAATGCAAACTTCGCCTGGTGGCGGGTTTGGCTGGCCACAGCGGCATTCCAATTTACTTCAGGGCGATTGCTCCGCCTTCCCAAGCGTAACCGCAACGCCGGGACTGCCGTGCAGCACTCCGTCATGGCTGCCGCGGGCATGGCACGCGCGTTTTGGTGAACACCCCGGTCAATGCCAGGGTGATGGTGTGGCGGGTCGGGCACCGCAGCGGTATTTGGGCCCCGATTTTCCTGACAACATGCTGAACGCAAGCGCGGTTTCGGCACAAATGACCTTCATGCCAAGGGGAAACCCCTTGATGGATGAATTTACACGTAACTAGAATGGTTCCTGATTTGAAACTTCAACAAGTTGCTGATTTTTTCATGTCGGGTTTTTCAGGTTGTTTTTTTTGACCCTTTCCTTGGAGGAGCTAATCACATGGATCGTCGTTCTCTCATCAAAAATGCCGGCATAGCCGGTGTCCTGGCTGCGGGCGTAGCGCCAGCGGTGCATGCGCAGGCTGCGGTTCGCTGGCGCCTGGTCTCCAGTTTCCCCAAATCGCTGGACACGGTGTATGGCGCCTGTGAGGTCTTTGCCAAAAAAGTCAGTGATATGAGCGGTGGAAAATTTGTTATCAGCACCCATGCAGCGGGCGAGTTGATGCCGGCTTTCGGTGTGGTCGATGGTGTGCAAAATGGCACGGTCGAGATGGCCCACACCGCGCCCTACTACTTTTTTGGCAAGGATGAAACCTTTGCGCTGGCCTGCGCCATTCCGTTCGGCCTGAACAGCCGCCAGATGACCGCCTGGATGTACGGCGGCAATGGTCTCAAACTCATGCATGAGTTCTACGCCAAATACAACATCATCAGCTTTCCTGCCGGCAACTCCGGCTGCCAGATGGGCGGCTGGTACCGCAAGGAAATCAAGTCGGTTGCCGACATCAAGGGCCTGAAGATGCGCATTGGCGGCTTCGGCGGCAAGGTGCTGGCACGCATTGGCGGCGTGCCGCAAAATATCCCCGCCGGCGAGATTTATCAGTCGCTCGAAAAGGGCACGATCGACGCGGCGGAATGGATCGGCCCCTATGACGACCAGAAACTCGGGCTCAACAAGGTCGCGCCGTTCTACTATTACCCCGCATGGTGGGAGGGCAGCACGCAATTCGACAACCTGGTCAACATCAAGGCCTATCAGGCGCTGTCTCCCGAGAACAAGGCCATCATTGAATCCGCGTCCGCTTTTGCACACGTTGAAATGCAGGCCAAGTACGATGCCGTGAATCCTGGCGCGCTCAAGCAACTGGTCGGCAGCGGAACCAAGGTTCTGCCGTTTCCCAAGGATGTCATGGATGTCGCCTTCAAGGAAGCCATGGCTCTGTATGGCGAGCTCAATGCCAGCAACCCGAACTGGAAAAAGGTCTATGAGGACTACTCGGCCTTCCGCCGGGAAGAAAACCTCTGGTTCCGTTTCACTGAAGCCCGCTTTGACAACTTCATGCAGGCGCAGAAGCTGTAAGTTGCAAGTCGTTTGACTCCAGCAAAAGGGCCTCGCATCGCGGGGCTTTTTTTTGCCTGATCAGGAGTCCCGTCCCTGCGGTCTTGACGGCAAAGCCCCGCCGCTGAAAATTGCGGAGACGCGTCAGCGCAGTTCGGCGCGGCGGCTGTCCAGCGGCGTCAAAAATGAGTTTTGCTGCTGCCAGCTTGTCCCGAAGCCGGTAGACATGGGAAAATTGCTGTCGGCAGGCTGGGTGTTTCCGTGTTCAGCCGTGGGTTTGCGTCGAGATTCGGCTGTCAGCGGCGCGAAGCCGCTGCTGCGGCTGCGACGCTGGCGTTCCAGGGCCGCACTAAGATTCTGGCGCGTGGCGTCGATCTTGGCGCCATCGCGTTCGCGCTGCGTCGGGTTAGCCGACGCGGCTGCTTCACCCAGAAACTCGGTGCGGATTTCCTGCGCGGTGGGCAGGCCGTCAGGTTCCATTACCCAATACGAAATGCCGCATTGCAGCAGCAAAGTCTGCTTGAGGTGCCGGTTGCTGCGGGACAAGCCATTGGGCCCCAACAGATCCACGCAGCCGACCACCCGGCCATCGGACCGGCAGATGGTGAAGGTGCAATACACTCCGCCCAGCAATTTGTACCAATGCAGGCCCTCCTCCTTGGTGCGCGGAAGCATAAAGCGGATCACCGGAATCTTGATCATCACGTGGTGGTCAAAAAATGTCTGGCATAGCCAACGCCATACCTTGCGCTCCTGGCTGTTGGCCAGCACGCGCGGATTGAGGGGCCAGCGCTTCGGGATCATCCTGCGTTTGCGGGCAACCCGGCGGGTCACGTACAGACACAACAAGGCGCCGAGCGCCATGCCGACCATCGTCGTCACAGCTATCAACAGCCAATCGGTAATCTGATTCATGAGGACTTTCGCTTTTTGTTATTCAATGTAACAAGGACTTGACCTGTAAATCAAGCGGAATTAGTCACATAAACCGTATTTATGTCTGTACTTGTCCAGCGGTAGGCGCCCGCCCGCCGGATTGCACCTGTCGGCGACAATGATGGCATGGCACGCATCCGGCTTGACGACAATCTTTACTCTCAGGGCTTTGGCACGCGACGTGTCTGTGCCGGGTTGATCCAGCAGGGGCTGGTGACTGTCGCGGGAGTCGCTTGCGCTGAACCAGCCATTGAATTCGACGCAGATGGTTTGCGTTTCGCGGTGCAGGGCGTGGCGTGGGAATACCACGAAATGGCTTATTTGATGCTG
>JAHFQQ010000357.1 GCA_023259235.1 Polaromonas sp.
TGTTCTTGTAGACGCGAGCGGCGAAGTCGAAGGTCGAGCCGTGGCAGGGGCACAGCCAGCCGCCATCCCAATTGTCCGGCAGCGAAGGCTGTGGGCCAGTCTGAAACTTGTCTGAGGGCACGCAGCCCAGATGCGGGCAGATGGCTATCACCACCAGCGTTTCGGGCTTGATGGATCGGGTCTCATTGCGTGCGTACTCAGGTGTCCAGTCGGGCAGATTGCGCAGCGACTTCGGATCGGCCAGGAACGAATCGTTTGTGGGCAACGTGGCCAATTGTTCCGGGGTGCGCTTCATAATCCACACCGGCTTGCCGCGCCACTCTACCGTCATTTTTTCGCCCGGTTTCAGAGCCGAGATATCGACTTCCACCGCGGAACCGGCTGCCTTCGCTTTCTCCGAGGGCTCGAAACTGGCGACAAACGGTACTGCAACTGCAGCTACGCCCGCGCCGCCCACGGCGCAGGTGGCGACGATCCAGTTTCTCTTGTCTTTGTCCAGCGGAGCACCATGCGGTACACCGTTTACGCTTGCTTGGGTCATGAAAATCCTTCAAGAACAGGCTTGAAAAAGGGCTTGTTGGGGTCAGCCGGCAATTGTAGCGGACCGCGAACCCGGTTTTCAAGGCAACCAACCGGCGCCGCGAGTGCGCCCGGCCCTCGGGATCGCCTCGGGGTGCTGCTCCTGCGCCCGTGCATGTTTTTCGCCGTGCGCTTTGCAAAGATGCACCCTGCGCTGATAATGATCTTGCAAAATTCGCTGTGTGCGAGCGGCGAACCTCTTCAACCACAGGAGAACTTCATGGGAATGATGCAGGAATTCAGGGAATTTTCCCTCAAGGGCAACGTCATGGACCTGGCCGTGGGCGTGATCATCGGCGCCGCCTTCGGCAAGATCGTCGATTCAGTCGTCGGCGACCTGATCATGCCGCTGGTCAGCAAGATTTTTGGCGGGCTTGATTTCTCCAACTACTACGTCGCGCTGGCCGGGCAGGCGGCCGGGCTGCCGCTGGTCGAGGCCAAAAAGGCCGGCGCGGTATTCGCCTACGGCAACTTCCTCACGGTGGCGCTGAACTTTATCATTCTGGCATTCATCATCTTCATGATGGTCAAGCAGATGAATCGCCTCAAGAGGCAAGCTCCGGCGGCCGTGCCGGTCGCGCCGGCCGAAGATATCGTGCTGCTGCGCGAAATCCGCGACAGTCTTAAAAAGTAGCCCTCCGCAGCGCTTCCGCGGAGTGGCGCCATAACTATCAATTAGATAGCTGGGTGCGCCCATGCTGATTGGGCGAAAGTCATTTTCTACCTAAGTTCTTGATTGGTCAGCCAGCCGGCGCGCCATGCGGATGGCGGTGATCAGGCTGGAGGCATCGGCCCGGCCCGTGCCGGCAATGTCAAATGCCGTGCCGTGGTCGGGACTGGTACGCACCAGCGGCAGGCCGAGGGTGACGTTGACGCCCTGCTCCACCCCCAGATATTTGACCGGAATCAGCCCCTGATCGTGGTACATCGCCACCACCACGTCGAACTCGCCCGGCTTGCCCGGGGCCTGGCGCGCCCGCATGAAGACGGTGTCGGGTGCGAACGGACCGCTCACCTCCAGCCCTTCGGCCCGGGCCGCGGCAATGGCGGGCGCAATGACGGCCTGCTCCTCATCGCCGAACAAACCGCCCTCGCCCGCATGCGGGTTCAGGCCCGCCACCGCAATGCGGGGTGGGCGCCCCAGGCTGGCGGCTAACGCCTGGTGCGTGATGCGCAGGGTTTGCAGCACGTTGTCAAAAGTCACGGCCTCGATGGCGCTTCGCAGCGACATGTGGATGCTCACCAGCACGGTTTTCAGCTCGTCATTGGCCAGCATCATGCGCACCGGTACGGCGCTCACGGGCCGGCCCAGAAATGCGGCGGCCTCGGCCTGCAGCATTTCGGTGTGGCCCGGGAAAGCGGCGACCCAGCCGCCGGCGGCCGCCAGCGCCTCCTTGTGGATTGGTGCCGTAACCATCCCTGCCGCCTCGCCCGCGAGCACGGCGCGGGCCGCCCAGACAATGCACCCAGCCGCGGCTTTACCCGCCAAACCACTTACCAGCCCATATGGAACGGGCGCAGGAAGCTCACATTGTTGTAGCACACCAATGCAACTCGGCGGTATTGAGCCCGAATCGGCCAGGAAATTAAGTTGCGCAACCGGCAACGCCAGCGTCCCCGTGACCTGAGCCTGCAGCGCAGCCGCACGGCGCAGTGTCGCCACATCCCCGACTACCACGCAGCCAGCCATGTCGGCCGGCGACTCACGAAACCCCTTGGCGATGATTTCCGGGCCGATGCCAGCGGCATCGCCCATGGTGATCAGAATCGGTTTGGTCATTAGCGTACCTTCGTGCTGCGCACTGCGGTGCGAGCTTGCTTGGGGCGGCCCGGCGCGGCTCATTTCAATACCTTCGTGCGTCGCAC
>JAHFQQ010000160.1 GCA_023259235.1 Polaromonas sp.
CTCGCCCACCAGCAGCGGGTTGTTCTTGCGGCGGCGGCACAGGATCTGGATCACACGCTCCACCTCGTACTGGCGGCCGATCAGCGGGTCGATCTTGCCGTCCCTGGCCAGCTGATTGAGATTGATCGTGTACTGCTCAAGCGGCGAAGCCTTTTCGTTCTTTTCACCGCCCTCTTCATTCTCGGCCGCGCTCTCGCCCGCCTTGGCAGGCTCTGGCGGGTCGCCCTTCTTGATGCCGTGCGCGATGAAATTCACCACGTCCAGGCGCGTCACGCCCTGCTGGTGCAGATAGTAAACCGCATGCGAGTCCTTCTCGCCAAAAATGGCGACCAGCACATTGGCACCGGTGACTTCCTTTTTGCCATTGCCAGTGGACTGCACATGCATGATGGCGCGCTGAATCACGCGCTGGAATCCCAGCGTGGGCTGCGTGTCCACGTCATCGGTGCCCGCCACCTGGGGCGTGTTGTCCTTGATGAAATTGGCAAGCGACTTGCGCAAGTCGTCCACATTGGCCGAGCAGGCGCGCAACACCTCCGCCGCGCTGGGGTTGTCCAGCAGGGCCAGCAACAGGTGCTCAACCGTGATGAACTCATGACGCTGCTGGCGCGCCTCGACAAACGCCATGTGCAAGCTGACTTCTAGTTCCTGGGCGATCATTGATTTTCCTTTCGGCTTGCTTGGGTTAATTCTTTACTGTCAGTTAAACACAATATCGGCGGAATTTCTCAAAATTCAATGGGCTCGCTGACAGATTGCAGCGGATGGCCATTCTTGCGCGCCGCTTCCGTGACCTGATCGACCTTGGTCGCCGCCACGTCCCTGGAGAACACGCCGCAAACACCTTTGCCATCGAGGTGGATCTTCAGCATGATCTGCGTGGCAGTTTCCCTGTCCTTGTTGAAAAACTCCTGAATCACCTCCACGACGAACTCCATCGGCGTGTAGTCATCATTGAGCAGAACCACCTGGTACATCTGCGGCGGCTTGGTTTTCTGCGGGCGACGCTCCAGCACAACGGCGTCGCCACCCCTGCCATCATCGGGCCTGGCGGCGGGAACCCGCGGACGAACCGGAGATGCCGGAAATTTGGGAGACTTGGTTGCCATGGAATTCATTCTAGCCACCGATGTTGTCCAGTGTGCCTGTCAGGGGAATTGGTGGTAGGAACGCGACATTCAAGCGTCATTTTCATGGCGCCCAGAAAAAAACCGCCGCGGGACTGCTCCCGGGGCGGTTGCTGGGTTCAGCACGCCGTGCTTTACATGCGCTCGATCATGACCTGGCCAAAGCCGGAACAGCTGACCTGGGTCGCGCCCTCCATCAGGCGGGCAAAGTCATAGGTGACTTTCTTGGACTCAATCGCCTTTTGCATGGAACTGATGATCAGGTCAGCGGCTTCAATCCAGCCCAGGTGGCGCAGCATCATCTCCGCGGACAGGATCAGGGAACCCGGGTTCACATAATCCTTGCCTGCATATTTCGGAGCCGTGCCGTGCGTCGCCTCGAAATTGGCAACGCTGTCGCTCAGGTTGGCGCCCGGGGCGATGCCGATGCCACCGACCTGCGCCGCCAGCGCGTCGGAGATATAGTCGCCGTTGAGGTTGAGCGTGGCGATCACGCTGTACTCGGCCGGCCGCAGCAAAATCTGCTGCAGGAAGGCGTCTGCAATGCTGTCCTTGACGACAATGTCCTTGCCCGTTTTGGGGTTCTTGAACTTGCACCAGGGGCCGCCGTCGATCAGCTCGGCGCCAAATTCCTTTTGCGCCAACCCGTAGGCCCAGTCGCGGAAAGCGCCTTCGGTGAACTTCATGATGTTGCCCTTGTGAACAATCGTCACGCTGGGCTTGTCATTGTCAATCGCATATTGCAGGGCCTTGCGCATCAGGCGCTCGGTGCCTTCGCTGGAGACCGGCTTGATGCCAATGCCGGAGGTATTGGGAAAACGGATCTTCTTGACGCCCATCTCGTCCTGCAGGAACTTGATGAGCTTTTTGGCCTTGTCGCTGCCCGATTCGAATTCGATGCCGGCGTAGATGTCTTCCGAATTCTCGCGGAAGATCACCATGTTGGTCTTTTGGGGTTCTTTCACCGGCGAGGGTACGCCGGTGAAGTACTGGATCGGCCGCAGACAGACGTACAGGTCAAGCTGCTGGCGCATCGCCACATTCAGGCTGCGAATGCCACCGCCCACAGGCGTTGTCAAGGGGCCCTTGATCGACACCACATAGTCACGCAGGGCGTCCAGGGTTTCTTCCGGCAGCCAGACGTCGGGGCCGTACACCTTGGTCGATTTTTCGCCCGCGTAAACCTCCATCCAGTGGATTTTTTTCTTGCCGCCGTAGGCCTTTGCAACAGCGGCATCCACGACTTTGATCATGACTGGCGTGATGTCCACACCGGTGCCATCGCCCTCCATGAATGGAATGATGGGCTCGTTTGGCACATTCAGTGAGTTGTTGGCATTGAAAGTGATCTTTTGGCCTTGCGCTGGCACTTTGATGTGCTGGTACATGTAAGAAATCTCCGGTTGGCGCTGGTGACGCCGATAAACACATCACTTCAGCTGTTTAGGTGAAAACCCCTAGATTCTAGCCGGAAACTTTTTTCAAAAACCTGCAAGCGCCTGTCAACGCTTTGCGAACCGGCCTCGTTACGGTGGGGCCTCCGAGAATTTCGGGGTATTTTTTCCAATAACGTTTCTCAAGGAATTTTAAAATGAACAAGGTCCTCGCTGTCCTGATCGCTGGCTTCTTCGCTGCCGGTGCTTTCGCTGCTGATGCTCCGGCTACTGCCGCAGCCAAAGCTGCTGCCCCTGCTGCTGCCGCTGCTGCTGCGCCCGCTGCTGCCGCTGCTGCGGCTCCCGCAGCCGCTGCCGCCGCCGCTCCTGCTGCCGCCGCCAAGGTAAACGCCAAGACCGCCAAAGCAGAAAAAGCTGCCGCTGCAAAGGCTGCCAAAGCAGAAAAAGCTGCCGCTGCCAAGAAGGCCAAGGAAGAAAAAGCTGCTGCCGCCAAGGCCGCCAAGGAAGAAAAGGCTGCTGCAGCAAAGAAAGCCAAAGAAGACAAAGCCGCTGCTGCCAAGAAGTAATTCCTGACGAGTTGCCCCAGAATGCCCGCTCAAGCGGGCATTTTTCATTTCTGAATTCCTTTGATGTTTGCGTCAAAATCGAACCATGAAACATATTGCCATCGTATTCCTCGGGCTGGTCGCTGCTCTGGGCAACTTAAGCTACGCACAAGGCGCGCCGCAGATGGATCTGCAGCGCGTCAAGCTCTCAGCGGGCATGTACCTGATCGACACGCAAGTCGCGGCATCACCGGAGGAGCGGTCGATCGGACTGATGTTCCGCAAGGAAATGCCGGCGTCCGAGGGTATGTTGTTTGTCTTTGAACAGGCAGCCGTGCAGTGCTTCTGGATGAAAAACACCCTTTTGCCACTGACCGCCGCATTTGTGGCTGACGATGGCACCATCGTCAATCTGGCCGACATGAAGCCGCTGACCACTGATTCGCACTGCTCCAAGCAGCCGGTTCGTTATGTGCTGGAAATGAACCAGGGCTGGTTCGCCAGGAAAGCCATCAAGCCCGGCTTCAAGCTAGCCGGAAAACCGTTCGAGTCGAAATAGTACTATATTTATGGTAGCGTCATACGCCCTACCGACAAGGGCTAAGGCCGTAATTTATTAAGAAGAGCCACCGTATCGGGCAGCTTTCCCCACCGCAGCGCGTTTCAGGCGAAGTTGGCTTCGGCAAAGCTCCAGTTCACCAGTTTGTCGAGGAAGGTCTCAACGTATTTCGGACGCTGATTGCGGTAGTCAATGTAGTAGGCGTGTTCCCACACATCCACCGTCAGCAGCGCCTTGTCGGCCGTCGTGAGCGGTGTGCCGGCGGCACCGGTGTTGACAATGTCCACGGACCCGTCAGCCTTCTTGACCAGCCAGGTCCAGCCCGAGCCGAAATTACCGACAGCGGACTTGACGAACGCTTCCCGGAACGCCGCGTAAGACCCGAATTTGGTTTTGATTGCGCCTGCCAGCGCGCCGCCAGGCTCGCCGCCGCCGGCGGGCTTCATGCAATTCCAGAAAAAACTGTGGTTCCAGGTTTGAGCCGCGTTGTTGTACAGGCCGCCGCTGGATTTCTTGACGATCTCTTCGAGCGTCTTCGATTCAAATTCAGTGCCTTTTTGCAGGTTGTTGAGGTTCACCACATAGGCATTGTGGTGCTTGCCATGATGATATTCCAGGGTTTCCTGGCTGTAGTACGGCGCCAATGCATCAATGGCGTAAGGGAGCGGGGGAAGCTTGTGTTCCATGATTTTCCTCGTGGTGGTTGATGAGCTGCCTAAAGACTGGTCCAAGCCATTGTAAAAACTAAATCAGCCGGGGTGCGGAGACGGTCAAATCGACCTCTCCATCGGCAAGGGTAGCGCGCAGCGGCTGCCCGGTATGGGTTGCCTTTGCGCGGGTGACGGGGTGTCCCTGCAAGTCGGCCAGCCACGCATAGCCGCGCTGCAGAACCAGTTTGGGGTCGAGCAGTTCCAGGCGCAACTGGGCGCGCTCGACCAGTTGCCGGTTGCGCTGCAGGTTGCGCGCCAGCTCTCGCGGAAATCCGGTACCCAATGCATGCACCCGCAGTTGCTCAAGCTGCAGGGTCGAGCGCACCGCATGCTTGAGGCTTTGCGCCAGTCCGGCGAGACGCGCGCGCTGCCGGGTCACCAGATGCGAAGGCCGACTGACACGGTTCGCCGCCCAGTCCAGCCGCTGACTGTGTGCCTGCAGTTGCCGCTCCACGGCCGATTGCAGCCGGGACCGGGCCAGCCCAAGCGCACCGAGCCAGACACTCTGGGGCTGTGCGCAAAGCTCCGCCGCCGCCGTCGGCGTCGGTGCGCGTACATCGGCACAAAAATCAACAATGGTGAAATCCGTTTCATGCCCCACACCGCTGACCACGGGCATGGGCGAGGCCACGATGGCGCGGGCCAGTTGCTCGTCGTTGAAGGCCCACAAGTCTTCCATCGCGCCGCCTCCGCGAACCAGCAGCAAAACGTCCACCTTGTCTTCTTCGCGCCTGGCGCAGGCCTGGAGCACGGCCTCGCGCAACTCCGCGGCAGCCTGGCTTCCCTGCACACTGGCCGGGTAAATCACCACTGGAACGTGCGGCGCGCGGCGCTGCAATGCGCTCACGACATCGTGCAGCGCCGCCGCGCCCAGGGAAGTGACCACGCCAATCGCACGCGGCAAAAGAGGCAACGGCCGCTTGCGCGCGGTCTCAAAAAGCCCTTGCGCCTGCAACTTGGCCTTGAGCGCCAAAAACTGCTCGAACAAATTGCCCTGTCCGGCCTGCTGCATGGACTCCACCACCAGCTGCAATTCGCCGCGCATCTCATAGACACCCAGGCGACCGCGCAACTCCACCCGCTGCCCGTCGCTGGGCGAAAAGCCCAGTAACCCGGCAGCGCGACGAAACATGGCGCAGCGCAGTTGGCCTGATTCATCCTTGATGGAGAAGTAGCAGTGCCCGCTGGCAGCGCGGGAAAACCCGGTGATTTCTCCCTGCACGGTCACCGGATTGAAGCGCGCTTCCAGACTGTCCGCGATGGCCTGCAACAAGGCGCCCACAGGCCAGATCCGGATGGCAGCTTCGCGCCCGGAAGCTGGCGGTCTTTCATGCCGAGCTGCTTCGTCAAACATGGCCAAAACCCTTGATGTGACGCGGGCAATACTCCACAGGACGCCGTCCTGCATGGCCAAAAGCCGCGGTTTCCCGCGCATACCCCGAGAACTTCGTGTAACTCATTGATTTTTAATCATTTAATTCTGCTCAAAATTTAATCGTTTTGTCACATGCACGATTTGGCGCGGCCTGCCAGCTTTTGCACCATCACTTGCTCACAAAGTTATCCACATGTTCTGTGGGTTATATCTTGCAAGACGTCGGTTGCCAAACATGTTCGGCGCGCAGCCGAACGACGAGGCAGCAGGGTTTGCGTAGGCCATAATTCAGTCCAAGTTATCTGTCTGGAGATGTGCATTGTTTTCGATCATACAAGCCGCAGGGTGGCCAATCTGGCCCCTGGTTGCCTGCTCCGTCCTGGCTCTGGCCTTGGTGATTGAGCGTTTTGCCAGTCTGAAAATCCAGAAAATCGCACCGCCAAAACTGCTTGACGAGGCGATCACCGTTTCGCGCACGGCCATTCCGGCGCCTGACGTGGTGTCGCAACTCGAACAAAGCTCATTGCTCGGTGCCGTACTGGCCAGCGGTTTTCGCGCCCTGAATGCCAACCCGCGAATCAGCGAGGACGATCTGCGCTCGATCCTGGAAGGCGCAGGCCGCGAGTCGGCGCACAGGCTGGAACGCTACCTGGCGGCACTGGCAACCATTGCTTCGGCCGCCCCTTTGCTGGGCTTGCTGGGTACCGTGATCGGCATGATCGAAATTTTTGGTTCGCAGGTGGGCACCGGCGGTGTCAGCCATGCAGGGGGCGGAAACCCGGCGCAACTGGCGCATGGCATTTCGGTTGCACTGTACAACACTGCTTTTGGCCTGATGATCGCGATACCCTCGCTGATTTTCTGGCGCTATTTTCGTGCCCGCGTGGATGGCTATCTGCTGGGCATGGAACTGGCCGCGGAACGCTTTGTTCGTCACCTCAATACGCTGAGAAAATGACACCCACGTTTATCACTTCACATGCTGCACTGCCCCCTGGGGTGGCTAATTTTCCGTGGAGTGGCGCCACGGAAAGTTATCCGGGCGAAGTGCTTGTCGCTGCGTATCATTGGACTGCGGCATGAACTTTCGCCCACACCCGCATGACGAGCCAGAGATCAACCTGATTCCGTTTATCGATGTGCTGCTCGTGGTCGTGATCTTCCTGATGCTCTCGACCACCTACAGCAAGTACACCGAACTCCAGGTTAATTTGCCGCTCGCGGATGCCGAGCAGCAGCGCGACTACCCCAGGGAAGTGATTGTCGCCGTGAGCAGCGATGGCCGCTATATGGTCAACAAGACCCTGGTGGAAGGCCGGGGGATCGAGGCGCTGGCCAGCGCGATGGCCAGCGCGGCCACGGCTGGCAAGGACAGCGTCATCATCATCAGCGCCGACGCCAATGCCACGCACCAGGCGGTGATCACGGTCATGGAGGCCGCCCGGCGCGCCGGCTTGACCCAAATCACTTTTGCCACCCAGAGCGCTGCGCAGGCCGGCGCCAGATAGCCGTCAAGGCCGCCCAGGCATTCCCTGCGCCCCCGCGCCCAAAGCCATGGCAACAACCGCGTGAAGCAACTTCTGCCGAAAGTCTGGCGCGCGCGCGGATGGCTGGCCCGCCTGCTCTGGCCCACAGCGCAGATTTATGGCCTGATCATGCGGTTGCGCCTTGCTCTGTACCGCAGCGGATTCCTGCGCTCCGAACGCTTCGGGGTGCCCATCGTCGTGGTCGGCAATGTCGTCGCCGGTGGCGCAGGCAAAACACCGCTGGTCATGGAGATGGTCAGGCATTTACAGGCACAGGGCCGGCAGGTCGGCGTGGTCTCGCGCGGCTACGGGCGAGTCGGCCATGAAACTCTTGAAGTCACGGCTAAAACACCAGCTTGCGAGTCCGGTGACGAGCCAGCCCTTATAAAACGGTCAACAAGCGCTCCTGTTTTCGTAGCAACTCGGCGCGCTCAAGCGGTTCGCGCCCTGCTGGCGGCGTATCCGGCCACCGCCGTGGTGGTGTCCGACGATGGCTTGCAGCACTACGCCTTGCAGCGTGATATCGAAGTCGCCGTGTTTGATGATCGCGGGGTCGGCAACGGCTGGCTGCTGCCGGCCGGTCCGTTGCGCGAACCCTGGCCAGCACGCAGGCGACAAGGCATTGATCTGGTGCTGCATACGGGACAAAATCCGGCATTTGAAGGATTTGCGT
>JAHFQQ010000161.1 GCA_023259235.1 Polaromonas sp.
AGCAGGCTCTGGGCTTGCGCCAGCGGGGCCAATGCCCCCAATGCCGTGGCCAGGACCATTGAGCGGGGCAAGGATAATCGGCTGCGTGCGGGCGGTTTTGGGGGCGTTGGCATGGGTTCCGATTTTCGTTCAATTCAGTTAGAATAATAATATTGTATTTTTATATATAATGTTTGTAAATATACTATTCCTGTTGCAATAGACCGTGGTCCTCATGACCGTTCCTGATCTCAACGTGAAGCAAATGCGCGACGCCGCTGGTCAAGCCACGTCCATGCTGCGTGTGCTGGCAAATGAAGATCGCCTGATACTGCTGTGCCAGCTTACGCAAGGGGAGGCCTGCGTAAGCGAGCTGGAAGAACTCCTGGAGATTCGTCAGCCGACACTGTCGCAGCAACTGGCCATCTTGCGCCATGAGGAGATCGTGTCAACCCGGCGCGAGGGCAAAAAAATCTATTACAAGGTCAGCGACCCAGGCGCCGTTTCGGTGTTGACAACGCTGTATGGCTTGTACTGTCCCGTGCCGGCATCCATGCCCGGCTCAACGCGCTTGGCACCTCAATCATGAAATTCAGACTATTTTTGTATTCCCCGAGCGAACTGGACATGAAAGCCGGCAACAGACACCGGCGATCTGATCAGAAACTTTTCTTCGTACATCGGGCGGCGCGCCTGGGCGTTGCGTTTGCCGTGGCCATGTCGGGGACGCTGGCGATGCAAGCCCGGGCGGCTGAGCCGTCGCCCGCTGCAGCCCCAGCTTCTTATGTACTCGCTTATCGCGATGTGCCGGAGGTGATCAGCGCGGAGGGGGTGGTTGAAGCAGTCCGCCAATCGACCCTCGCGGCGCAGGTTGCCGGCCAGATTGTTGAACTTAAAGTCAAGGTGGGCGATAGCGTGAAGGCTGGCCAGGTGCTGGTCCGTATTGACCCGCGCGCGGCCGAGCAGGTTGTCTCCGGCAGCCAAAGCCAGCTCGCCGAAGCACAGGCGGGGTTCACCAACGCACTGCGCAGCTATGAGCGAAGCAAGCAGCTGTTTGCGCAAAATTTCATCAGCAAGGCCGGTCTTGATCAGGCCGAACAGGATTACAAGGCGGCGCAGGCGCGCGTCGGTGCGCTGCAGGCCAACGCCGGGCAGGCCAGCACTGCCAGAACATTCACTACCATCACCGCACCTTACGCGGGCGTGGTCTCCGCGACTCCGATCGAGGTGGGCGACATGGCTACACCCGGGCGGGCGCTCGTCACCGTCTTCGATCCCGCCATCATGCGCGTCATTGCCACGCTGTCGCAATCAAGCCTGCATGATGTGAAGCTCGAAATGCCGGTCCAGATCGAAGTGCCTGTCGCCAAGCGCCGCATGACGGCACGGCAAGTCACGCTGGTGCCGGTGATCGACAGCCGCACGCATACGGCCAGGCTGCGCCTTGAACTGGCCGATGCCGCTGGCTTGCTGCCCGGACAATTTTCCCGCGCTTACTTCACCACCGGCGTGGTGCGCAAGCTGGTCATTCCGGAGCATGCGGTGCTGCGTCGCAGCGAGGTGACCTCAGTCTATGTGTTGGGTAAGGGCGAGCAGCCGCAATTGCGCCAGATTCGCGTCGGTGAGGCATCGGTTGACGGTTATGTCGAGGTGCTGGCGGGTTTGCACGAGGGAGAGCGTATTGCGCAGGACCCGGTCAGGGCGGGCCTTTCGTCGGGCACCATCACAAATTAAAGCTGTCTGGCTTCCTGAAACTCAACGGTAACTAAGAACATGGGCATCGCCGGCCGCCTTTCCAAATTTTTCCTGCACTCGCAGCTGACGCCGCTTATTGCGCTGGTGGCGCTACTGCTCGGCTTGTTCGCCGTGCTGGTGACGCCGCGCGAGGAAGAGCCGCAGATCAACGTCACCATGGCCAATGTGCTGATCCCGTTTCCAGGAGCGTCGGCGAAAGATGTTGAAACACTGGTCGCAACTCCGGCGGAGCAGGTCATTTCGCAAATCCAGGGTCTTGATCATGTCTATTCGGTGTCCAAGCCGGGCATGGCGATCATCACCGCGCAATTCAAGGTAGGCGTTCCGCGCATCGAAGCACTGGTGCGACTGTATGACACGGTCAATGCGAACCGCGACTGGCTGCCGCGTGAGTTGAACGTGGGTGAACCATTGATCAAACCCAAGGGCATCGACGATGTGCCAGTGGTATCGCTGACGCTCTGGGCCAAAGACAGCCAGCATGGCGCGTATGAACTGGAGCGCGTGGCACACGCCATGGAGGCTGAGCTGAAACGGGTGCCCGGCACGCGCGAAGTCGCTACGCTGGGCGGTCCCGGTCACTTGGTGCGGGTGTTGCTGGACATAGACAGTCTCAATGCCCATCACCTGGCCGTCAATGACATTCGACAGGCGCTGCTCGGTGTGAACGCTGCATTGCCTTCCGGCCAGCTGGCCGCCGACAACACCGCGGTTGAAGTCCAGACTGGCAATTTTCTGGAGAATGCCAGGGAGGTCGGTCAATTGGTTGTGGGCGTAAGCGAGGGTAATCCGGTGACTTTGTCGGATGTCGCCCGGGTTGTTGACGGGCCGGGGCAACCCTCCAAATACGTCTGGTTCGGCGTCGGCAAGGCCGCAGCAGCGCAAGGCACCGCCGCGGGCAGCGAATTCCCGGCGGTAACCATCTCGATCACCAAGAAGCCTGGCGAGAACGCCGTGCAGGTAGCCGAGCAGCTTACGCAGCGGGTTGCCGAGCTGCAAAACACCATTGTGCCGGCTGGCGTGGAAATCAGCGTTACCCGCAACTACGGAGAAACCGCCAATGACAAGGCAATAAAGCTGATCCAAAAGCTGATTTTCGCGACCTCTGCCGTGGTGGTACTGGTATTTTTTGCATTGGGCATGCGCGAGGCGGCCATCGTCGGCATCGCGGTGATCCTGACGCTGGCCGCGACCCTGTTCGCATCATGGGCCTGGGGCTTCACGCTGAACCGGGTTAGCCTGTTCGCGCTGATTTTTTCGATAGGCATTCTGGTTGACGACGCAATTGTTGTTGTCGAAAATATTCACCGACATCGCGAACTGTATCCCGACAAACCGCTCGCCAAGATCATTCCCGCGGCGGTCGACGAGGTGGGCGGCCCCACCATTCTTGCCACCTTTACGGTGATTGCGGCCTTGCTGCCGATGGCCTTCGTGACCGGCCTGATGGGCCCGTACATGAGTCCAATTCCGATCAATGCCAGCATGGGCATGCTGATCTCGCTGGTAATCGCCTTTACCGTGACGCCCTGGCTGGCGCACCGGCTTTCCAAAACGCATGTTGGTGATGCTACGCAAGCGGCGCATGCCGACAGTCGGCTGCACCGCTGGTTCAGCCGGTTGCTGCTGCCGTTTCTTGCCAGCAAGAGAGCCGCCCGAAACCGCCGCTTGTTATGGACCGGCATTTTGCTGGCGATCCTGATTTCAGTCAGCCTGGCGGCCGTGCAACTGGTGGTGTTGAAGATGCTGCCGTTTGACAACAAGTCGGAATTCCAGGTGGTGCTCGACATGCCGGTTGGCACCCCGGTCGAAAACACCAGCGTGGCACTGCACGATATGGGCGCCTACCTGGCAACAGTCGATGAAGTCACCAACTATCAAGGGTATGCAGGAACTGCGGCGCCGATCAATTTCAATGGCCTGGTGCGGCAATACTATTTGCGCCAGTCACCGGAGCTGGGCGACATGCAGGTGAACCTGGTCGACAAGCACCAGCGCTCGCGCAAGAGTCATGAGATTGCTGGCGCGGTGCGCGCGACGCTTGAAGAGATAGCGGCGCGGCATGGCGCCAAGGTCAAGGTGGTTGAAGTGCCACCGGGGCCGCCAGTGCTGTCACCGCTCGTGGCTGAAATCTACGGCCCGGATGAAGCCGGTCGGCACGCACTGGCCAAGCAGGTGCGGCAGGCGTTTGCCCAGACCGCCGACATCATCGGCGTCGACGACTCGATCGAGGATAACGCCAAAAAGCTGGTGCTGCGCGTTGATCAGCGCAAGGCAGCGCTGCTGGGTATCCCCGCCACCGATGTGGTGCAGACCATGCAGGTTGGTCTCGACGGTGAAGACATTACCTCATTGCACGACGGTCAATCAAAATACAGCATCCCGATTCGATTGAACCTGCCCCCTGAAAAGCAGGCCAGACTGAACACTCTGTTGACCATGACGGTAAAATCCGCCGCCGGCGATAACGTGCCGCTTTCCGAACTGGTCAAGGTGCGGCCTGCCATGCGCGAGAAGACGATTTATCACAAGGACATGCTGCCGGTAACTTACGTGATTGGCGACATGGCCGGCAAGCTCGACAGCCCTTTGTACGGTATGTTCGCAGTCCGTGGAAAACTCACCAAGCTGAGCGCTGCGCAGGGCGCGCCGTTGGGAGAGTATTTCATCAGGCAACCGTCAGATCCCTATCGGCAGTTTTCGCTGAAGTGGGACGGAGAGTGGCAGATTACCTACGAGACTTTCCGTGACATGGGGCTGGCTTACGCGGTCGGCCTGGTGCTGGTGTATATCCTGGTAGTCGCGCAGTTCGGCTCCTACCTGACGCCACTGATCATCATGGCGCCGATTCCACTCACCATCATCGGCGTGATGCCGGGTCATGCCCTGCTGGGCGCCCAATACACGGCGACGTCGATGATCGGCATGATTGCATTGGCGGGCATCATTGTGCGCAATTCCATCCTGCTGGTTGACTTTATCAACCTGCAAGTTGCGCAAGGCAAGCCATTTGTCGAGGCGGTCATTCATTCGGCATCGGCGCGCGCCAAACCGATTGTGCTGACGGGTCTGGCCGCCATGATAGGAGCGGGCTTCATTCTGGATGACCCGATCTTCAATGGCTTGGCGATTTCGCTGATCTTTGGCATCCTTGTTTCCACCTTGCTCACCCTGGTGGTGATTCCAGTGCTGTACTACGCAGCCAACCGGAAAAAGTTTCCGTGAGTTTCATTAATTTTTAAAAAGGAATGTTTATGAATACCAATCGCATGGTTCGCATGTTCGCCGGAATTTTCATTCTTGTTTCCCTGGCGCTGGGGGTGCCCGAAAGCCCGCTTTTCCTGAGCAAATACTTTCTGTGGCTTACGGTTTTTGTCGGCGCGAACCTTTTGCAAAGCAGCTTCACGCAATTCTGCCCGCTTGAAATAATGTTGAAAAGGGCCGGCGTGCGCCAAGGCTGATCGCGATGGTGGCAATGCGCCACAAGTGGTTTGTCAGCGATCTTTTAAAGGGGGAGTTCTCATGGCTGAAACGGTAAGCATCACGATTACGCAAAAACAGGATTACCAGTTTTTGGTAGATTTTGGGGGGGCAATGCCCAACCTGCTGGCCGACGAGCCAGCGCCGCTTGGCAAGGGCGAAGGGCCTTCGCCGAATCACATGCTGCTGGCGGCAGTGGCTAATTGCCTGTCGGCGAGTTTGCTGTTCTCGCTGCAAAAATTCAAGCAGGATGGCGGTGGCATTACAGCCAGTGCAACCTGCACCGTAGGACGCAACGAGAGCAATCGGCTTCGCATCCAGCATATTGACGTGGCGATCCGCCTCGGAAAGGAAAGCGTGCAGCTAAACCATCTCGACCGTGTCCTGGGCCAGTTTGAAGACTTCTGCACGGTCACCCAAAGCGTCCAGAGCGGAATTCCCGTCAGCGTAACCGTGGCTGACAGCAGCGGGGCGACCCTGAAGTAAATGTGGGCCACCTCCTTGGCGTCACCACATGAGGATATTCAAATCAGTCCGAACCAGCCGAGCAGCGCCCCGGCTCCGAGCAGCCACAGCAGGTGAATCCTGCTGCGCCAGACAATGAGCGTGGTCGCCGCCGTGAGCAGCCAGACCGGCCACTCTTTCAGCGAGCTGCCGCTGGATGCGGCCAGGATCCAGCTGGTGGCCAGCAGCAGCGCCACCACGATCGGCGCCATGCCCTGCTTGAAAGCCCGCACTGCCCGCAAGTCACGGTTGCGGTAGCCCCACTGGGCTGCGGTGTAGCTCAGCAGGGTGCTGGGGATCAGCATACCCAGCATGGTGAGAAAAACTCCCAACAGGCCGGTCAGTGTTCCACCCGCATTCACGCCGACATTCCATCCCAGCAGGGCGACAAACAATACGTTCGGGCCGGGTGCAGCCTGCGCAATGGCAATCGACGCATTGAACTGGGAGTCGAGCAGCCAGTGCTGCTTGTCGACCAGAAAACGGTGCATGTCGGGTGCCGTGCTGATGGCGCCGCCGATGGAAAGCAGCGACAGCGACAGGTAATGCAAAAATAGCTCAAGCCAGTCACCCACGCCAAAAACAAGGTGCGGTGAATCAGTCATGACCCGAGCCTGCGAAACGCCAGCACGCAGGCCACGCTGCCCAGTCCCGGCAGTACATAGACCAGCGGCCAGTGCAGCAGCGCGATGGCGACAAAACACAACACACCGAAACCGACGCAAAGACGCAGGCCCAGTACATTGTTCTTCAGGGTGCCAAACAGCTTCAGACCGGTCGCGGCAATCAGTCCGGCAGCGACCGCACCCATGCCGCGCAATGCGCCGGCCACGCCGACGTGTGCGCCAAACCGGGCATACATCAGCGCCAGCAGCAAAACGATGACCAGCGGGATAGCCAGCATGCCGGCCAGTGCAGCCAGCGCGCCCTTGAGGCCAAAGTGGCGCGCGCCAATCATCATTGAAAGGTTGACCACGTTGGGGCCGGGCATGATTTGCGCCACCGCCCAGTCCTCAATGAACTCTTCGCGCGTCAGCCAGCGCTTTTTCTCCACCAGTTCACGCTGCACAATCGCCACGACGCCACCAAAGCCCTGTAGCGCAATCAGGGAAAAGGAAATGAACAGGTCGGTCAGGGATTGAGGTTGCGGACGGTCATTGGCTGAAATCGAATTCATGCACTGATTATGGCCGCTTGGGCAAGCTCTGGCTGGCACCAGGTAATCGTATCAATGCTGGAACGCTATAATAACAATAGCTATCTGCGCATACGCCACGTTGGGTTCTGCTGAAATTCTGGCTATGTATGAGTTAAGTGTTGAACCGTGTTTGTAGCTATGGAGGCTCAACAGCTCTCCCTCTGGGAGAGTTGGTTGCAACAACTAACTCATACAGAGCCGAAATTCTTTATCGAGTTTTGCTGCCAGAAAGTCTTGCACTGCATTTGAATGCGAAGAGACTGCGGCGTTCCGGGCTTGATGCCGGGCCGCCCGCTGAAAGCCATGAATCGATAGCGCGGGCATCGCTCCAGCAGACGATGTCTGGGCTGATGCGGACGGATTTTCCATCCGCATCAGCTATGTAACCCCGCAGTCTCTATTCGCGCTCCAGCAGGGCGAATTTGTCCTTGACATCGGACCACGACTCCGCATCGGGCAGCGGGTCCTTTTTAGCCACGATGGATGGCCACTTCACCGCCAACTCGGCATTGAGCTTCACGTAATGCCGCATGTTGCCCGGCACATCGCCCTCATCAAGGATTGCCTCGACCGGGCACTCCGGCACGCACACCGCGCAATCGATGCACGCATCCGGATCGATAACCAGGAAATTCGGGCCCTCGCGAAACGCATCTACAGGACAGACTTCGACACAGTCGGTGTACTTGCACTTGATGCAAGCCTCTGTAACGACAAAAGTCATTTTTTCACTCCTTTTAAAGGATGTTACACCCGCTTATGCGACGGTTTTTTCCGGTCTACGAATGACGGGCTTCTTGGTCCCGGACGCGCAACCGCTAGCCGACGTATCGCATGGTTCAGCAATTTTCTTGACACCAATGGCCGACCAGCGACGGCGAGGAACGACCTCGATGAAACCTTCCTGTCCCGCTGTCGGCGGGATCGGCTTGCCATCGGCAATCAATTTTTCGATGCGTCGCAAGCCA
>JAHFQQ010000162.1 GCA_023259235.1 Polaromonas sp.
ATCACCCTGGAGACGCCTGACGAGTTTGCCCGGTGGTTGGCAGCAGGGCAGAAGCTCGATGCCGAGCGGCAGGTGAAAAAAGACAGGATCGAAACCGATCGCCTGATCAGGTTCAGGAAGATTGCGCGGCCTGAAAAACCGGAAGGAAGATGACACCAGGGGCCGCAGTGGTTCCGGCGGCGGCGCCAGGCCGGACGGCTAATTGACCGTGATCAAAAAGGGGTTCCGGTTTCTCGCGACAATGTAAAAGTCTTCCGGCTTTGCCCGGCAATTCGCCGCCCGGCAGATTTTTGCATGAACTGGCTACAAAAACTTCCCAACCTGCCACGCTCGGCAAGCGGCCTTGAGTGGACGCTGTGGCGCAAGCTGCCGCTGATCGCGTTGCTGGGCACGGTGCTTCCCTTGCTTGGCCTGGGTCTGGTGCATCTGCTGGCCGATCCGTCGGCCAGTGCGGCGCAGGAGCGCTGGCTGCAAATGGCCGACTACGTTGCCTGGGGCGTGCTTTTATTTCACTGGACCATGGTGCTGACTGTCGGCATCGGCTGCGTTATCGTAATGTTGATGAAAGGTCCCGGCTATGTCGCCGACGGCTACGTGGTGTCGCACAGCGACCGGCCCCGCGAAACGCGGCAGACTGACGAAGAAGCCGCCAGCGCCGCCGGGATGCGCCGTGAACAGTCCCGTGCATCCGGGCGTTGAGACCGACCCTTGCGCCCGCCTGAACCCACATCAACAAGCGGCTTACCCCGTATCGTGAATCCGCCTGACATGAATTTTGACATCCTCATCACGGGCGCCGGCCCGGCCGGGCTGTGTCTTGCGCGCGCCTTATCGGGGCACGGCCTGCGCACGGCGCTGGTCGAGCAGCAAGCGCTGGCTGCCATCGAACAACCCGCTTTTGACGGGCGCGAAATCGCGCTGTCCCAGCACTCGGCGCGGCTCATGCGCGCGCTGGGCCTTTGGCAGCGCATAGAGGCGCGAGAGCCGAATGCCTTTTCGGCATTGCGCGATGCACGGGTGCTCAATGGCCCGTCGCCTTTCGCAATGGTGATTCCTCACGGTCTGGGCAGGCACAGTGAACTCGGCTGGCTGGTGTCCAATCACCTGATACGCCGCGCCGCTTACGAGGCCGTGCAGGAGTCGCGGGAGACAAATCACGACATTATCCTGCTCACGGGCGAACAGGTCGCCGGCGTGCATACCGACACGCAGGGCGCCCATGTGAGTCTGGCCAGCGGCGGCATGCTGCACGCGCAACTGCTGGTTGCCGCGGACAGCCGGTTTTCCGCCACGCGCCGCGCCATGGGCATTGCCGCCGAAATGCACGATTTCGGACGCAGCATGCTGGTCTGCATGATGACGCACGAGGCAGCGCACCACCATGTCGCCTGGGAATGGTTTGGCTACGGCCAGACCCTTGCACTGCTGCCCATGAACGACGACCAGGCGAGCGGTGCGCATCGCTCGTCCGTGGTGCTCACGCTGCCCAGTCGCAAGATTGATCCGCTGCTGGCATCGGACGCCGACGCCTTTGCGCGTGACATGACCCGCCGCTTTGAGCAGCGGCTGGGCCACATGACGCTGGCGAGCACGCGCCACGCGTATCCGCTGGTGGCGGTTTATCCGCGTCGCATGGTGGCACAGCGCTTTGCCTGCGTGGGCGATGCCGCCGTCGGCATGCACCCGGTCACGGCGCATGGTTTCAACTTCGGCGTGCTGGGCATCGAGGCCCTGGCCGACAGTGTGCTGGCGGCCCATGCGGCTGGGCGCGGGATTGCCTCGAACTGGCTGCTTGAACGCTACGAACAGTCCCACCGGCGGGCGACCCGCCCGCTCTATCTGGCAACCCAGCTCATTACCCGGCTCTACACCGACGACACACCACCGGCCCGCGCGCTGCGCCATGTGGCGCTGCGCATCGGCGGGAATCTGCTGCCCTTCAAGCGCCTCGTGGCGGCTTCGCTCGCAGACTCACACTGATTGTTGCTATTGAATAGATAGCTAAGTAAGCTTGTTGCATAAGGGCTGAAAGCTGATTTGTATAATAATTAAAACATGTTTCCGCTGATTTTGGACATCGGACCCCTCTAAATATCCCTCACTTGTCCTTGCTGCCTGCCAGTTTCAGCAGGTCGCCGCCATTGGCCAGCGACAGCAGGCCGGATTTCGTATAAATCCCCAGCTTGGCGCGCGTATCAACGATGTCGAGGTTGCGCATGGTGAGTTGGCCAATGCGGTCCAGCGGTGTGAAGCTCAGTTCGCCCTTTTCCATGGTCAGGCGCTCGGGATGGTAAGTCAGGTTGGGCGACTCGGTGTTGAGGATGGAGTAGTCGTTGCCGCGGCGCAGCTCCAGCGTGACTTCTCCGGTGATGGCGCTGGCAACCCAGCGCTGCGCGGTTTCGCGCAGCATGATGGCCTGCGAGTCGAACCAGCGGCCCTGGTACAGCAGGCGCCCGAGGCGCCGGCCGTTGTCGCGGTACTGCTCGATGGTGTCTTCGTTGTGGATGCCGGTGACCAGGCGCTCGTAGGCGATGAACAGCAGCGCCAGGCCGGGGGCTTCGTAGATGCCGCGGCTTTTGGCTTCGATGATGCGGTTTTCAATCTGGTCGCTCATGCCCAGGCCGTGTCGCCCGCCAATGCGGTTGGCCTCCAGAATCAATTCCACGGCGTTTGCAAACGTCTTGCCGTTAAGTGCCACGGGCTGACCTTCCTCGAAGCGCACCGTGACTTCTTCGCGCTTGACGTCAACCTCGTCCTTCCAGAACGCCGCGCCCATGATCGGATTGACGATCTTCATGCTGCTGCTGAGGAACTCCAGGTCCTTGGCCTCGTGTGTGGCGCCCAGCATGTTGGAGTCGGTGGAGTAGGCCTTTTCGGCCGACATCTTGTAGCCAAAGCCCGCCTGTGTCATGAAAGCTGACATCTCGGCGCGGCCGCCCAGCTCGTCGATGAACTGCTGGTCCAGCCAGGGTTTGTAGATCTTCAGGCCTGGGTTGGTCAGCAGGCCGTAGCGGTAAAAGCGCTCGATATCGTTGCCCTTGAAGGTGCTGCCGTCGCCCCAGATGTTGACGTCATCCTCCTTCATCGCGGACACCAGCATGGTACCCGTGACGGCGCGGCCGAGCGGGGTGGTGTTGAAGTAGGTCACTCCCGCGGTGGTGATGTGAAAGGCACCACTTTGCAGGGCTGCAATGCCTTCACCGGCGAGCTGGCTGCGGCAGTCAATCAGGCGCGCCTTTTCGGCGCCGTACTCCATCGCCTTGCGCGGGATCTCGTCGTAGTCGGGCTCGTCGGGCTGGCCCAGGTTGGCGGTGTAGGCGTAGGGTATGGCACCCTTGAGTTTCATCCAGTGCAGTGCGGCGCTGGTGTCTAACCCACCGGAAAATGCGATGCCGACCTTTTGGCTGACGGGAAGGTGCTGGAGTATGGTGGCCATGCGGGAGTGCTTTCAGGCGTAGTGACAAATGTAGTGGTAGGCGTCCGTAACGCGGATGTCGAAGTGTGAGTGGCCGGGTACGCTGAATGTTTCGCCCTCAGAGGATTTCACCCAGTGGTTGGTCCCGGCCAGTTTGTATTCGCAGCTTCCAGCCACGCATTCCATGGTTTCAGGTGCGCTGGTGTTAAAGGTCAGGGTGGCGGGCAGGATCACGCCTACTGATTTTTTGCTGCCGTCGGCCAGCGTGATGCCGTGGCTCACGCACTTGCCGTCAAAGTAAACGTTGGCGCGGGTGATGACACTGATGTTGTCAATTTTTTCGGTGGTCATGGCGTGATTTGATCGAAGGGGAACGCTGCGGCCAGCGATTGGGTGGGTAAACCGTCGATTTTAGGTCACCCGGGCGGGTCGGTGATCAGCGTGTCAAGTCACGCCATTGCGGCTGGCCATATCCCTGCAAAATGCGGCTATCGGCAAATCCGTTGGTAATTGCCTGCCTGACGCATGCCATGTTGGCGCTACCGCTGGCGCCAAGCAGCAAGCCTTTGGCCATGGCATCCAGCGGGATACTGTCAATTATCTGGTTGGCCAGTTTGGCGAGCTGGCCTGTGCCAGGATGGCGGCCCTATGACTGCAGATTCACTTTTTTCAGGAGATGCTTCATGAACGGACCTGATTCCGCCTGGCTGGACCGCATGTACAACAATCGCGCGCGAGTTCCCGAATGCCCGGCGTATCTTACGCGCTGGGTCGAGGCTTCGGTACGGGCCCGAAAGACGCAGTCCTGCGTGCTGGACCTGGCCTTCGGGCGGGGCGAGGGTGACCGGCTGGATGTCTTTTCCGCTGCAAGGGCCGGCGCGCCAGTAGTGGTTTTTATTCATGGTGGTTACTGGCGTTCACTGGACAAGACTGATTTTTCTTTTGTGGCCCCCGCTTTTACCGAGGCTGGTTCCTGCGTGGTGATTCCCGATTACGACTTGTGTCCAACAGTGACGATTCCGCAAATCACGCTGCAGATGGTCAGGGCGCTGGCCTGGACTTACCGCAATGCGGCGCGTTTTGGCGGCAACCCGGAGCGCATCACGGTGATGGGGCATTCGGCGGGTGGGCATCTGGCGGCAATGCTGCTGAGTTGTCTGTGGCCGGTTGTTGCCAGCGACCTGCCGGCTGATCTGGTCAAAAACGCACTGTCGATATCTGGCCTCTACGAACTGGAGTCCATCAGGCACACACCGTTTCTCCAGGACTCGCTCCAACTGACACCGGCGCAGGTTGAGCAGGTCAGCCCGGCCTGGTTGCCACCGCCTGAGAAAGGCGCGCTCTACGCCGTGGCTGGCGCTCTTGAAAGCGAGGAGTTTTTGCGCCAGAACGCGCTAATTCGCCAGGCCTGGGGCCGTCAGACGGTGCCGGTGTGCGAAGCTCTGCCGGGGCTGAACCACTTCAGCATCATGGAGGCGCTGCTTGAGCCTGGCCACCGCCTGAATCAGCTGGCGTTCCAACTCCTGAGCCGTGCCGGCTGACGGGCGGCCGACTACATCAACAGATCTTCGGTGGCGTTGTTGCCGCCCAGGATCACGTAGTTGACCTTGCGGATGTCCATGAGTTTCTTGCCGCCGGCATAGCTGATGGCGCTCTGCACGTCTTCTTCCATCTCGCGCAGGGTATCGGCCAGCGTACCCTTGACCGGCTCCAGGATGCGCTTGCCCTCGACGTGCTTGTACTCGCCCTTGTTGAAATCCGAGGCGCTGCCGTAATATTCCTTGAACAGCTTGCCATCGACCTCGACAGTTTTGCCGGGGCTCTCTTCCAGACCGGCCAGCATCGAGCCGATCATCACCATGGTGGCGCCAAATCGCACCGATTTGGCAATGTCGCCATGCTCGCGGATGCCGCCGTCGGCAATGATGGGCTTGGTTGCCACGCGCGCGCACCATTTGAGCGCCGAGAGCTGCCAGCCGCCGGTGCCAAAACCGGTCTTCATCTTGGTGATGCAGACCTTGCCCGGGCCAATGCCGACCTTGGTGGCGTCGGCGCCCCAGTTTTCCAGGTCGATCACCGCTTCGGGTGTGCCCACGTTGCCAGCGATCACAAACGACGCGGGCAGTTTCTGCTTGAGGTTGGCGATCATCTTCTGCACGGTGTCGGCGTGGCCGTGCGCCACGTCAATCGTGATGTAGTCGGGCGCCAGGCCTTCGGCAAGCAGTTGTTCCACCGTGTCGTAATCGGGTTTTTTTACGCCCAGCGAGATCGATGCGTAAACGCCATGGCGCTTCATGGCCTTGACGAACCGCACGTTGTCCAGGTCAAAGCGGTGCATCACGTAGAAATAGCCGTTTTTCGCCAGCCATGCGCAGATGTCTTCGTTGACCACCGTTTTCATGTTGGCCGGCACTACTGGAATGCGAAAGCTGCGGCCACCCAGCACGACGCTGGCGTCACATTCGGAGCGGCTTTCCACGCGGCATTTGCGCGGCAGCAGCAGGATGTTGTCGTAGTCGAAAATTTCCATGATGTCCCGCGCTCCTCGGTAAAACTGTCAATCAGCAGGAGGCGCCTGGATTGGGCCGGCTCTTGTGTTCAAGGCTTTCACCCGTGAATGGCGAAAGTTGAAAAACAAAAAAACCGGGCGCAATTGCCTGGGCCCGGTGACTGATTCTAGGCGTTCTGTCGGGCGGCCGAAACCGGGCGACCGGTATACCTGCCATCAACGGGAGCCCATGTTCCAGTTTGCCCGATGCCCCCTTTCAGTGCGTGTCGCAGTGCGACTGTGCGGCCATCAGCACCTGGCCCTTTTCGCTTTCTACCCAGCCGATCACCCCCAGGCGGCCTGGATTTGTACCGGGCGCGATGTTCATGGAGCGCACCTCGAAAAAACGGTTTTGCTCTGTTTTCAATAGCGGCTTGCGTCCGTCCCATATGGTATGAAGCACATTTCTTACCAAATTTCTGGCTACCGGTGAACCTTCGGTGCCGGCTGGCACGGTTTCCACCAGCGCCAGCCAGGCAGTCCAGCGCTGCTTTCTTGCCGTTGCGGGAACAGGCTTGAGTTCAATGGATGCGCCGATGTAGTCAGCTACCGGCAAGCCGTGAGAGACACGCAATGTCGTGCTTTTGAGCCCCCTGACTGTATGGCGGCTGACCAGGGCTTTTTCGGGAATGCGCTGGCCCAGTGCTTCCAGCCGGTCTGTCGCATCGCGCCTTGCCACCGCGGACAGGGGCGCATCGTCCCCATGCTCGCCCGGCGCCACCCAGTCCAGCGCAAGCTGCCCGGCCCCCGCCGGTGGCGTTGCCGGGTCGCTCCAGCAGTCGGCGCAGTCGGCATTGATGAATCGCTCCAGCAACTGTGTTGGCTGTGGTTGTCCGTCACTGGCGCAATACGACTGGGCCCGGGCGCTGGGCAGAACGGCCAGCAGGGCCATGGCGGCAACCAAGGCTGCCAACGTCAGGGGTGAAGCAGCGGGCATAAAGGGTTTCATTCGGGCTTTCTACAATGGGACATGTTTCCAGAAGTCGTTTCGCCATCGCCCCTCCTGCAAAATCTTAACCCAGAGCAACTGGCCGCAGTGATCCTGCCGGCCACCCACGCGCTGATTCTGGCCGGCGCGGGCTCCGGCAAAACCAGGGTGCTCACTACCCGCATTGCCTGGCTGCTGCAAACCGGCCAGGCATCGCCCGGCGGCATTCTGGCCGTGACCTTCACCAACAAGGCCGCCAAGGAAATGCTGCTGCGCCTCTCGGCCATGCTGCCGCTCAACGTGCGCGGCATGTGGATTGGCACTTTTCACGGCCTGTGCAACCGCTTTTTGCGTGCGCACCACAAACTGGCCAATTTGCCGCAGAGCTTCCAGATCCTGGACACGCAAGACCAATTGTCGGCAATCAAGCGGCTGTGCAAGCAGTTCAACGTCGATGACGAGCGCTTTCCCCCCAAGCAGTTGATGCACTTCATTGCCGGCTGCAAGGAGGACGGCCTGCGCGCCCGGGACGTGCCGGTGCGTGACGAAGAGAGCCGTAAAAAAGTGGAAATCTACGCGCTGTACGAGGAGCAATGCCAGCGTGAGGGTGTGGTGGATTTTGGCGAACTGATGCTGCGCAGCTACGAGTTGCTGCGCGACAACGCTTCGATACGCGAGCATTACCAGCGGCGCTTTCGCCACATCCTGATCGATGAGTTTCAGGACACCAACAAGCTGCAGTACGCCTGGATCAAGATGCTGGCGGGGCAGGGCGCGGATGCGGCGCAGGGCGCTGGCGCGATACCGGGCGGCTCGGTGGTGGCGGTTGGTGACGACGACCAGAGCATCTACGCCTTTCGCGGCGCCCGCGTGGGCAACATGGCCGACTTCGTGCGCGAATTCCACGTCACGCACCAGATCAAGCTCGAGCGCAACTACCGCAGTTTCGGCAACATTCTGGATTCGGCCATGAGC
>JAHFQQ010000163.1 GCA_023259235.1 Polaromonas sp.
TCGTACTTGCCCTGCAGCAGCAATGTCACACGCACCCCCCGTTTGGCAGCCTTCACAAGGGCGCGGCGCAGTTTCCCGCCCGGGACAAAATACGCATTGGCGATGATGATTTCATCGCGCGCCTGGCCGATGGCTTTGCGGTAGGCGCGCTCGATGCCGCTACGGTTGCGAAGGTTATCGCGCAGGATCAGCGCCGCCCTGGGGCCTGGCGTGCCGGATGGATACGCCACTGCGAAATCCACCGGATTGGCGAATTGCGTCGTACCAGTGCGCCCGCCATATCCGGCTGCCTTGAACTTTTCCCACGCTTCGCCCAGATGGCGCTGGCGCGCGCTGTACCCCGCCTGAACGCGCCACCAGAGCAGCGCCATGGCATCAGCCGCATCAAGCGCAAGCGGCCCGGTGACGGCCACGGCAAAATCAAAGCGCGGCGCCTGCAGTTCACCATGGGCAGGATCGAAAAAATCGTCAAGCACATTGATGCCACCGCAAAAAACCAGTTGCTGATCCACCACACACAGCTTGCGGTGCAGGCGGCGCCAGCGTTCTGGCACCAGCAGGCCGAGCCCAACCAAGCCATGCGGCCTGGTACCCGGCGGCGAATAAACGCACCAGTTGACTCCTGCCAGGGAAAATTCCCTCCGCCACTTGTCAGGCAACGGGTTGGTGCCAATACCATCCACCAGCACCTGAACCGTGACGCCGCGCGCCGCAGCGCGTGCCAGGGCTGCGGCGACTTCAGCCCCGGCTCCGTGAAAATCGAAAATATAGGTTTCCATCTGAATCCAGCTGGTTGCAGCATCAAAAGCCTTGCTGAACGCCGGAAAAAGCTCCCGCCCACCGGCGAACAATTGCAGCGCCTCAGGCCGGTGGAGCGCGGGCATGGCCTGCTCAAGCGATGAATCGAGGCAAAAGCAAAATCGCTTCAGCGTTGGAAGGAGAAAAGCACAGATCAGCGGCCGCCCGGTACGCCAGCCACTGCCAGGCCGTATGCTCACGCGGATCGAGCCTCACTTCACACGCCCCGGGCAGGCACAATCCGAACACATGTTCGGTGTTATGCGTCACACCCGGCGCATAGCGCTTGCGCCAGGTGGGGTAAATTTCATAGACATTGGTGAGCATCCAGTCGCGCCATTGTGCCGGTGCGGCGGCAATGCCGGTTTCTTCCATCACCTCGCGCCGCGCGGTCTGCGCCAGCGGCTCCGCCAGCGTATCCCGGGAGCCGGTGACGCTCTGCCAGAAACCCGGGTGGTCGGCCCGCTCGATCAGCAGCACCTCAAGCTGGGGCGTATGAATGACCACCAGCACCGACTCAGGGATCTTGAAGGCTTTCAAGGTATCCCCCGGATTGAGTCAACGGGCTCCCTGGCTGACCGACGCTAAGCCGGCAGCGGATTGCGCAAGCGGATGTGCAACTCGCGCAACTGCTTTTCATCCACCGGGCTGGGTGCGTGGGTCAGAAGGCACTGGGCACGCTGGGTTTTGGGGAAGGCAATCACGTCGCGAATCGACTCGGCGCCGGTCATCATGGTCACGATGCGGTCCAGGCCAAAGGCCAGGCCGCCATGAGGCGGCGCGCCGTACTGCAGTGCATCGAGCAAGAAACCGAATTTCTGCTGTGCTTCTTCAGGGCCAATCTTCAGCGCATTGAAGACCTTGCTCTGCACCTCGGCGCGGTGGATGCGGACCGAGCCGCCGCCAAGTTCCCAGCCGTTGAGCACCATGTCATAGGCCTTGGCAATGCAACGACCGGGGTCGGAATCCATCCAGTCTTCGTGACCATCCTTGGGGGCCGTGAAGGGGTGGTGCACCGCGCTCCAGCGCTGGCCGTCCTCGTCGAACTCGAACATCGGGAAATCGACCACCCACAGCGGTCTCCAGCCCTTGGTGAACAAGCCGGCCTTCTTGCCGAATTCGCCATGACCGACCTTCAGGCGCAGCGCGCCAATACTGTCGTTGACCACCTTGGCCTTGTCGGCGCCGAAGAAAATGATGTCGCCGTTATGCGCTGCCGTGCGCTTGAGAATTTCAGCAATCGCCGCATCGTGAAGATTCTTGACAATCGGGCTCTGCAGGCCCTCACGGCCCTTGCCCGCATCATTGACCTTGATCCAGGCCAGGCCCCTGGCGCCGTAAATTTTCACGAATTCGGTATAGGCATCAATTTCGCTGCGGCTGATTTCCGCGCCTCCGGGCACGCGCAGGGCGACCACGCGACCCCCTGGCGTGGTGGCTGGGACGCTGAAAACCTTGAAATCCACGTCGGCCATCACGTCTGTCAGTTCGGTGAATTCCAGGTTTACGCGCAGGTCGGGCTTGTCCGAGCCATAGCGGTGCATGGCATCGGCATAGGCCATGACCGGAAACTCACCCAGGTCGGTGTTCAGCACAGTCTTGAAAATGTTGCTGATCATTCCCTGGAACAGGTTGCGGATTTCCTGCTCGCCCATGAATGAGGTCTCGATGTCTATCTGTGTGAATTCAGGCTGACGGTCGGCGCGCAGATCCTCATCGCGGAAGCACTTGGTAATCTGGTAGTAGCGGTCAAAGCCCGCCACCATCAGCAACTGCTTGAACAGTTGCGGACTCTGCGGCAGCGCGAAGAAATGCCCCTCATTGACACGGCTGGGTACCAGGTAATCGCGCGCGCCTTCGGGCGTGCTCTTCGTCAGCATGGGGGTTTCAATGTCGATAAACCCGTTGGCGTCAAGAAACTTGCGCGTTTCCATGGCCACGCGGTAGCGCAGCATCAGGTTGTTTTGCATGTAGGGGCGGCGCAGGTCCAGCACCCGGTGCGTCAGGCGCGTGGTCTCCGACAGGTTATCGTCATCGAGCTGGAACGGCGGCGTCACGCTGGGATTGAGCACGATCAGCTCATGGCACAGCACCTCGATCTTGCCGCTTTTCAGGCTGTCGTTGGTCGTTCCTTCAGGGCGCGCGCGCACGATGCCCCTGACCTGAACGCAGAACTCATTGCGCACGTCCTCGGCAGTCTGAAACATTTCGGCGCGATCCGGATCGCACACCACCTGCACGTAGCCCTCGCGGTCACGCAGATCGATGAAAATCACGCCACCATGATCGCGGCGGCGATTGACCCAGCCGCACAGGCTGACCTGCTGGCCCATCAGGCTTTCGGTCACCAGACCGCAATAGCTTGAACGCATGGGCAAAACTTGTGTATCGGCGATAACCATAAAAATACTCGAACTTTCGGCGCCAATGGCGCATTTGCGCGGGTTACAGGGGAGGGATGTGCGACTGGGCAACTCGGGTTCGGGGAACGACCACGCCCATGGAAATCACATAGGTCAGCGCCTCATCAACACTCATTTGCAGTTCGATGCAGTCGGCTCTTTTCAGCATCACGAAGTAGCCACCCGTAGGGTTGGGTGTCGTCGGGACATAGACACTCAGGTAGTCACCCTGCAAATGATTGGCTACATCGCCGCCTGGCACACCCGTCAGAAAACCAATTGTCCAGACACCCTCGCGCGGCCACTGCACCAGCAACGCCTTGCGAAAGGCATTGCCATTTTCCGAAAACAGGGTGTCGGACACCTGCTTCACGCTGGAATAGATGGACCGTACGATAGGAATGCGGTTGAGCAATGAATTGCCCAGGGAAACCAGCTTCTTGCCAAAGAAGTTGCTGGCAATGGCCCCCATCAGCAACACAATGGCCAGTGCCAGCAACACACCGAAACCCGGAATGTGAAAACCCAGCAGCTTGTCGGGGTGCCAGGCACCCGGAAGAATCAACAGCGTTTGATCCAGCACGCCGACAATCCAGTCGAGCACAGACAGGGTGATGGCCAGCGGAACCAGCACCAGAAGCCCCGACACAAACCATCGGCGAATCGAGCTCATCACGGCATTTTGGGCGAAGGGGTGCCGCTGGCCGCCGGCGTGGCTGCGGCGGCGGCCGGCGCTGCCACGGGCGTTGCCGTGGCGCTGCCGCCCGATGGCGCTTTGCCGTCCGTGCTGCCACCACTGTCTGGCGCCGCCGCGGCGTCGGGCTTGGCGGGCGCCGATCCGCTCTTGCCATCCCGAAAATCGGTCACGTACCAGCCCGAACCCTTGAGCTGAAAACCCGCTGCCGTGAGCTGCTTCCTGAAGCTCGGTGCACCGCAATGCGGGCAATCCGTCAATGGTGCATCGGACAATTTTTGCAGGACATCCCTGGCATACCCGCAGGACTCGCATTTATAGGCGTAGATTGGCATGATGCTTGAGGTTCCGAATGGAAAATTGCACCCAAAAATGACTCTCCGGTGCAAAACTTTCAATTATAAGCGCTGCCCCCCGAGCCCGGATGACAACCGGAAGAAGCCGGAGCAGGCCCGCGGCTCTGCGAAGACGAACGTCAGAACACGCGGATCCGCAGCACGAACTGCATCGCGATCAGGCCCAACACGAACCCCAATCCGCCGTAGATCAGGCTTTGCAACAATTTATTGGTCCGCTTTTGCTCGGCCAACAATGATTCCAGCTCGCGCCGGTTAATTCCTGGCGGCGCCTTAAGGTACTGCGACAACAACCGCGGCAGGCCCGGCAGCAGCTTGGCATAGGTTGGCGCTTCGACCTTCAACTGGGCGAACAATTTTTCAGGGCCAACCTGTTCCAGCATCCACTTTTCAAGAAAAGGCTTGGCGGTGCCCCAAAGATCAAGGTCTGGATCCAGTTGGCGGCCCAATCCTTCAATATTGAGCAGGGTTTTTTGCAGCAGCACCAGTTGCGGCTGGATTTCCACATTAAAACGGCGCGAAGTCTGAAACAGCCGCATAAGCACCAGCCCAAGGGAAATTTCCTTGAGTGGCCGGTCGAAATAGGGCTCACAGCAGGCACGAACGGCCGATTCCAGTTCATCCACCCTTGTAGTGGCGGGCACCCAGCCTGATTCAATATGCAATTCGGCCACGCGCTTGTAGTCGCGCCGGAAAAATGCACTGAAGTTTTGCGCCAGATACTCTTTATCCACCTCGGTGAGCGTTCCCACAATACCGAAATCGAGCGAAATATAACGCCCGAACGTTTCGGGCTCCAGGCTGACCTGGATATTGCCGGGGTGCATGTCGGCATGAAAGAATCCATCGCGAAATACTTGCGTGAAAAAAATGGTGACGCCATCTCGCGAGAGCTTTTTCATGTCCACACCGGCGTCGCGCAAGCGCTGTGTCTGACCGATCGGCACCCCATCCATGCGCTCCATCACCATGACATTGGGCTTGCAAAAATCCCAGAAGATTTCCGGAATCAACACGAGGTTGAGGTCCTTCATGTTTCGTCGCAGTTGCGCCGCATTGGCCGCCTCGCGCAACAGATCAAGCTCATCGTGAAGATAATTGTCGAACTCGGCCACCACCTCGCGCGGTTTGAGGCGCTTGCCATCGACTGACGCGCCTTGCACCCAGCCGGCCATCATGTGCATCAGTGCCAGGTCTTTCTCAATTGCCGGCAGCATGTTGGGGCGCAGCACCTTGACCGCCACCTCCCGGCCATCAGGCAGCGTGGCAAAGTGAACCTGGGCAATCGATGCGCTGGCAACGGGCGTGTTGTCAAAAGTCGCAAAGATGCGCTCCAGTGGCCGGTTGAACGCTTTTTCAATCATGGCCACCGCAATGGCGGAATCAAAAGGCGGAACACGGTCCTGCAGGCGTGCCAGTTCATCGGCAATATCAGGCGGCAACAAATCCCGGCGGGTGGACAGGACTTGCCCGAACTTGACGAAAATCGGCCCCAGGCTTTCAAGCGCTTCGCGAAGACGCTCACCCCGGGGGGCCTTCAAATCGCGTCCGACGGAAACGATGCGGGTCAGCAAACGAACCCAGGGCCGCTCGAAGCTGGACAAAACCAGTTCGTCGAGACCGAACCGAAGCACGGTCCAGGCAATAACTCCCCCTCTGAAGAGCCGGTTCACCCGGAAACCCTGGTAGAGTCGCCGTCCCCCGCGTCCGCCGCCCCGTGCGCCGCGCCGCCGTTCGGCGCATGGCGCGATTCCGCCGGCGCGTAAGGCAATTCCGGAGACGTTGGGGTCCGGGCCAAAAACTGCTTCAGGGCGGCCAGCAACCGCCTGCCGGTTTCAGCCAGGGCGTGCGCCGGCGCGTCCCCCATCAGTCGCGATAAATCTTCTTCGGCATCCCAGCGCAAATTTTCGGCCAGCCACCCTATATCGGCGGCCAATTGCACGTCGCCTTCAATTTTTACCGGGGGAGCCTTGCCGGACAACACCGACTGCACGACCAGCAGCGGCGAGTCGGCGACTACTGAAAGCAGAAGATCGGGTTTGCCAGCGGACGTGGCCCGATCCACCAGGCCAGCCGGGGTAACTACCAAATCAATAGTAAACAATCCCCATTTCACCTTTACCACACGGCCTTTTTGACGCAGAAGCCGGTCTTGCGCCGCCTTCTCCTGCATCAGGACATGGTTCAGAAACAGGACCAGGCGCTGCTGTCCCTCGTCGACCACCCATGCAGGTGGCTGGAGGCGGCTGGCAAGAGATTCGAGGAATGGAAAAGCGGACGGGTTATTCATACCCCCCGATTTTGCAGGATAAAAGGGCTTTCACTTCGAACAACCCTCGCTTGATCATCAATTCCCGCAATGTTCACGGCGCGCCAGATAGCGGGCAGATTGATCAACGCGTCGAACAAAGACCAGGGGTGGCCAGATTCAGATTACTGCAGCGCCTGCACGCCAGCGACCAGCCAGCCACTGCCTCCACTGCGCGACTTGGTCATGTTCCAGACTTCCCGAAACGGGCTGGCACCAGCCGAAGCATCTTCGCGAATCATGCCCGAGAACTCGACGCTGGCCATGTACGCATCGCTCAATTCCTCAATTCCCAGCAGTTGCGCATTGAGCATCAAGACATCGGTTTTGTTGATGGCGCCACCTGTGTGGGAGTCCCGGTCCGCCAACTGCGCCTTGATCTGTTCAATCATGTCATCCGTCATCATGGCATGCAGATTCTGGACATCGGCGCGATCCCAGGCGTCCTGCAGCGTGACGAAATTGACCTTGCTGGCCTTGAGAAAGCCTTCGGCATCAAACCCCGCTGGCACCCCCCAGGACTGGGACCCCAGCAGTGCCGAGCCAATCAGGGAGCCGGCAGCAGGTGCCTGGCCATTGGCATCAACAGCCAGGCCACTACGCTCCCAGGGACGGGCTGACGCATCGTTGCCCACGTTTTCAGGACTGTAGCCCTTGGGGGTGGTGGCACTACCGGCACCCTGGAAAGCAAAAGGGGGCGGTCCTCGCACACTGCCTGCGGCGCCGACCGCTCCGCCCCTGAGCTTGCGCATGACAAACCCGATCACTCCCATGGCCAGCAACGCCAGCAGGGCAAACATGATGATCTGACCAAATGTCTCGCCCATCCCCAGCGAGGAGGCCAGCCAGGCCAGACCCAGGCCTGCAGCCAGTCCGCCCAGCATGGCGCCCCAGGGCTTCTTCGGTGTCTGGGCGCCCGGCGCCGCGGCTGGAGCGGCCGGTTTGGCTCCGCCCGTTGCTGCCTGGCGCTGCGTGACATTGGACGATTGCTTGCCAAACGAAGTGCCACCGCCCAGGCGCCTGGCATCGGCTGACGTTGCAGCCAGAGTCAGGCCCAATGCGAACACAGCGGAAAAAATTGCCGGCCAGATTTTCATGTCGTCTCCTTGATCACCGCTCAATCACCTTTTCATTGCGGACTCAAGCCGCTTCAGGCGCTGCCATTCAACACTTGATTCCAACATGCAGTGCCACAACCCCGCCGGTGAGGTTGTGATAGTCCACATGACCGAAACCACCTTTATGCATCATGGCTTTAAGCTCCTCCTGTCCGGGATGCATGCGAATCGACTCTGCCAGATACTGGTA
>JAHFQQ010000164.1 GCA_023259235.1 Polaromonas sp.
GGTTTCGACCAGGCGCTGGTCTGGGTCACGCTGGCGCTGCTGATGTGGGGTCTGGTGATGGTGTACTCGGCGTCCATCGCGATGCCTGACAACCCAAAATTTGCACGCTATGCGCACGCGCATTTTTTGCTGCGCCACCTGCTGTCGCTAGCGGTGGCGTTTGTTGCGGCAGTGCTGGTGTTTCAGGTTCCCATGGCGACTTGGGAGAGGGTTGCTCCCTGGCTGTTTGTCATGTCGCTGCTGCTGCTGGTGCTGGTACTGATCCCGTTCATTGGCAGGGGTGTCAATGGTGCGCGCCGCTGGATCTCACTGGGCTTCATGAACTTCCAGCCCTCTGAGCTCGCAAAATTTTCCGTACTTCTGTATGCGGCGGACTACATGGTTCGGAAAATGGAGGTCAAGGAGCGCTTCTTCCGTGCCGTGATGCCCATGGCAATTGCGATAGCCGTCGTGGGTCTGCTGTTGCTGGCTGAGCCCGACATGGGGGCCTTCATGGTGATCTCGGTCATCGCCATGGGAATTCTTTTCCTGGGCGGCGTGAATGCCCGCATGTTCTTTGTGATTGCGACGGTTGTGGTGATCGCCTTCGCGCTGATGGTCCTGCTCAGCGAGTGGCGGCGTGAGCGGATTTTTGCCTACCTGGATCCCTGGAGCGACAAATACTCATTGGGCAAGAGTTACCAGCTCACCCATTCACTGATTGCGTTTGGGCGCGGTGAAATATTTGGCGTGGGCCTGGGCGGCAGCATTGAAAAACTCAACTGGCTGCCCGAGGCGCATACCGACTTTCTGATGGCCGTGATTGGCGAGGAGTTTGGCCTGCTCGGCGTGTTGGCGGTGATTGGCCTGTTCCTCTGGATGACCCGCCGCATCATGCATATCGGCCGCCAGTCAATCGCGCTTGACCGGCTGTTTGCCGGGCTGGTGGCGCAAGGCGTCGGTCTCTGGATTGGCTTTCAGACTTTTATCAATATCGGCGTGAACCTGGGAGCCTTGCCCACAAAGGGTTTGACTCTGCCCCTGATGAGCTATGGCGGCTCGGCAATTTTGATGAACCTGATTTCACTGGCGGTTGTTCTGAGAATTGATTTCGAGAACCGGACCTTGATGCGTGGAGGCCGCGCATGACCACGGGCACCAACGAACACAGCGCGGTTCAGGCATTGAAAGGCGTCGCGGCCATTCATTGCGCGTTGGTCATGGCCGGTGGCACCGGCGGGCATATTTTTCCGGGACTGGCCGTGGCGCAAGCCTTGCGCGAGCGCGGCTGGCGCGTGCACTGGCTTGGCGGCAAAGGCCGCGCCGGTCATTCCAGCATGGAAAGCCAACTGGTTCCGCCGCGCGGTTTTGCCTTCGAGGCGATCGACTTTTCTGGTGTTCGCGGCAAAGGGGTGGCCACGCTGGCCCTGGTGCCAGTGCGTCTTCTCAAGGCTTTTTGGCAAAGCTTCCGGGTCATCAGGCGCGTCAAGCCCGATCTGGTGGTTGGCCTGGGTGGTTACATCAGTTTCCCGGCCGGCCTGATGAGCGTGCTGCTGGGCAAGCCGTTGATCCTGCACGAACAAAACTCGGTGGCAGGCCTGGCCAACAAGGTGCTGTCCACCATGGCAGATCGGGTTTTCACCGCATTTCCCGGCGTACTCGGGAAAGCCGAGTGGATCGGCAATCCCTTGCGTCCGGCTTTTACCCGTCAGCCCGATCCTGCGGTACGTTTTGCCGACCGCAGCGGGCCTCTCAGGCTGCTGGTGGTGGGCGGTAGCCTGGGTGCCGTGGCCCTGAATGAATTGGTGCCCAGGGCCCTCGCGCTGATTCCACCGGAAAGACGTCCACGGGTGATGCATCAAAGCGGTTCCGGTCAGATTGAGGCGCTGCGTGCCCACTATGCGGCAGCAGGCGTGCAGGGTGAATTCACGCCCTTTATCGACGACACGGCCCAGGCCTTTGCCGACGCCGATTTGATCATCTGCCGCGCCGGTGCCAGTACGGTGAGTGAGATAGCGGCCGTGGGCGCTGCTGCGCTGTTTGTGCCTTTTCCGACTGCCGTGGACGATCATCAGACCCTGAATGCGATGTTCCTGGTCGAACACGGCGGCGGCTGGCTTGTGCAGCAGCGAGATCTCACGCCTGAAAAGCTTTCTGAAATGCTACAGAAAACAGAGCGTAGTGCGCTTGTCCGTTGCGCAATCCAGTCCAAAACCATGCAACAAATAAATGCGACGGCCCGAATTGTCGCGGCTTGCGAGGAGCTCGCGCCATGAAGCACGCCGTTAAACACATTCATTTTATTGGGCTAGGTGGCGCTGGCATGTCAGGCATTGCCGAAGTCCTGCACAATCTCGGTTACGTCATTTCGGGATCAGACCTGTCGGACAGCCCGACGCTGCAGCGTCTGGCCAGGCTTGGCATCACAACCTTTGTCGGGCATGCAGCCAACAACCTGGCTTTGGTGGATGCGGTGGTGACGTCAACGGCTGTGCACGCCGACAACCCTGAAGTTCTGGCCGCGCGCGAAAGGCGCATTCCGGTGGTGCCCCGTGCCTTGATGCTGGCCGAGCTGATGCGACTCAAACAAGGTATTGCCATTGCCGGGACCCATGGCAAAACCACCACTACCAGCCTGGTGGCGAGCGTGCTGGCCGAAGGCGGGCTGGACCCCACGTTTGTGATTGGCGGCCGGCTCAATAGCGCTGGTGCCAACGCAAAGCTTGGCTCCGGAGACTATATCGTGGTCGAGGCCGACGAGTCCGACGCGTCGTTCCTCAATCTGTTGCCGGTGATGGCGGTGGTCACCAATATCGACGCTGACCACATGGAAACCTATGGGCAGGACTTTGGCAGGCTGAAAAATGCCTTTGTCGATTTTCTTCACCGCATGCCTTTTTATGGCACGGCGATCTTGTGTACCGATGATCCGGCGGTACGCGAAATTGTGCCGCTGGTCTCCTGTCCCATCACGAGCTATGGTTTTGGCGCGACGGCGCAGGTGCGCGCTGTCAATGTGCGCGCCGTGGGGGCGCAAATGCACTTCACTGCCCAGCGCAGCAATGGGGTCACACTACCTGACCTGAATGTAATGCTTAATCTTGCGGGCGAACACAACGTGCTTAATGCCTTGGCGGCCATCGCGGTGGCGGTGGAGCTCAATGTGCCCGATGCGGAGGTGCAGAAGGCGCTGGCGGAGTTCAAGGGCGTGGGTCGCCGATTCCAGGGTTACGGTGACATGCCAGCATCAGGTGGCGGGCATTTCACCCTGATCGAAGACTATGGCCACCACCCGGTTGAAGTGGCTGCCACGCTGGCTGCCGCGCGCGGCGCTTTCCCCGGCAGGCGTCTGGTGCTGGCATTTCAACCGCACCGCTACACCCGCACGCGCGACTGCTTCGAGGATTTCATCAAGGTCATGGGCCACGCCGATGCCGTTTTGCTGGCCGAGGTCTACGCCGCCGGTGAAAGCCCCATCGTTGCGGCAGATGGCCGTACCCTGGCCCGCGCCCTGCGCGTGGCGGGCAAGGTGGAACCGGTCTTTGTGGACGACATCGATGCCATGCCACAAGCGATTCTGGACAACGCGCTTGCTGGCGATGTGGTCATGTGCATGGGTGCCGGATCCATCGGTCAGGTGCCCGGGAAAGTCGTTGACATGCTGGAAAAGACCGGGTGCGGCGCGCCTGTCGGACATTGACCATGAGCCAGAACACCGTGAATTTTGGAAAAGTGGCCGTTCTCATGGGCGGGCTGTCCGCCGAGCGTGAAATTTCGCTGATGTCTGGCCAGGGCGTCTTGCAGGCGTTGCGCTCGCGCGGCCTTGACGCCCATGCATTTGATCCCGCCGAACGCGACATCAGCGAGGTAAAAAAGGACGGGTTCGCACGCTGCTTTATCGCGCTGCATGGCCGGTTTGGCGAAGACGGCACCGTGCAGGGCGCGCTGGAGCTTCTGGGCATCCCCTATACAGGTTCCGGTGTCATGGCTTCGAGCATGGCGATTGACAAAGTCATGACCAAGCGCGTGCTGCTCTCGGCGGGCTTGCCGACCCCTCGCTATGTGTTGCTTCAGCGCGATGCACAGGGCACCTATGGCGGCGCCGACATCAACGCCATTCCCGAGCAGCTTGGGTTGCCGCTGATTGTCAAGCCGTCACGGGAAGGTTCGTCTCTTGGCTTGACGAAAGTGAGCGACGGGGCCGGCTTGGCCGAGGCAATCGCACACGCGGCCAGGCTGGATGCGGACGTCCTGTGCGAGCAGTTCATTGCCGGGGACGAGGTGACCTGCCCGGTGCTTGGAACCGGCACCGCGGCGCGCGCCCTTCCGGTGATCCGCATCGTGGCGCCAGACGGCAACTACGACTACCAGAACAAATACTTCACCAACAACACCCAGTATCTGGTGCCCTGCGGGCTCCCGGATGGAGAAGAGGCAGTCATCCAGCAATTGGTGCTGCAGGCATATCGAACCCTCAATTGTCGTGGTTGGGCACGCGCCGACGTGATGATTGACCAGTTCAAACGCAAGCCCTACCTGCTTGAAATCAACACCTCGCCCGGCATGACGGGGCATTCACTGGTTCCGATGTCCGCGCGAGCGGCCGGCATTTCCTATGAAGACCTTTGCCTTGAGGTGCTCAAGACCGCTGCGCTTGACTACCAAACACCAAAGGGAGCTGCTCCTTGAACGGCGCCAGGTCACTGCCAAAGCGCACGCCACAGCCATTGCCGCCGGACGTGGTGCTCATGAACACCCTGTCGATGGTGTTGGGAGCGGTGTTCGCGGTGATCCTGCTCACGCTGATCCTCGCATGGCTGGTGCGGCAGCCCCTGTTCAACCTGAGCGCTATCGAAGTGCAGGGCGATCTGACGCATAACAATGCCGTCACCCTGCGCGCCAATGTGGCCCCCAGGCTGGCTGGCAACTTCCTCACGGTGGATCTCGGACGCGCACGTGCGGCATTCGAGGCGGTTCCGTGGGTTCGCCGGGCAGTTGTGCAGCGCGCCTTTCCCGGTCGCTTGAAAGTGGTGCTGCAGGAACACCAGGCCGTTGCCTACTGGGGATCGGAGGGCGATTCCACGCTTGTCAACACTGTTGGAGAGGTGTTTGAGGCCAACCAGGGCGATATGGATGCCGAAGACCTGCCACTGCTGAACGGGCCGCCGGGACAGGCCGCGCAGGTGCTTCAGATTTACCAGATGCTGGCGCCGATGTTTGAAGAGATCGGCGCGGGGCTGGAGCAGCTGAAGCTGACCGGCCAGGGCAGCTGGCGAGCGCAACTCGACAGCGGCGCCGCGATTGAGTTGGGGCATGGCTCGCGGGAAGAAATTCAGGCGCGCGCGCGCCGCTTCATTGCCACGCTGACGCAGGTTGCGTCGCGGTACGGAAGAGATCTCGAGTCCGCCGATCTGCGCTATGGCAATGGTTATGCGATCAGGCTCAGAGGCGTCACCACGGGAAATCCAGGCGAGCAAAACAACGGAAAAATGAAAAGGTAATCAGATGGCCAAGGAATACAAGGACCTGGTGGTCGGACTGGACATAGGCACCAGCAAGGTAATGGCTGTGGTTGCCGAGGTCATGCCAGGGGGTGAGCTCAAGCTCGCCGGCCTGGGTATCGCGACCAGCAACGGTCTCAAGCGTGGCGTTGTAGTAAATATCGAGGCGACGGTGCAAAGCATTCAGCAAGCCCTCAAGGAAGCCGAACTGATGGCCGACTGCAAGATCGCCCGGGTATACACCGGTATTACCGGAAGCCACATTCGCGGCATCAACTCCAGCGGCATGGTGGCAGTGAAAGATCGGGAAGTCACCCAGGCCGATGTCGCCCGCGTCATCGAAACTGCCAAGGCCATCAACATTTCAACCGATCAGCGCCTGCTGCTGGTTGAGCCACAGGAGTTTGTGATTGACGGCCAGGATGTTCGTGAACCCATCGGCATGAGCGGCATCCGCCTGGAGGCCAAGGTGCACATCGTCACCGGCGCGCAAAGCGCCGCTGAAAACATCATCAAATGCGTGCGGCGCTGCGGGCTTGAAGTGGACCAGTTGATGCTCAATCCGCTGGCTTCGAGCCTGTCGGTGTTGACGCAGGACGAGCAGGAGCTTGGCGTGGCACTGCTGGACATCGGCGCGGGCACTACCGATGTTGCCATCTTCACGGGGGGGGCGATTCGGCACACGGCGGTGATCCCGATTGCTGGCGACCTGATTACCAGCGACATCGCGATGGCGCTGCGCACCCCCACCAAGGACGCCGAGGACATCAAGGTGGAAAGCGGCCATGCCAAGCAGCTGCTGGCCGACCCCGATACGCAGGTGGAAGTGCCTGGTCTGGGAGACCGGGACCCCCGCATGCTCAGCAGGCAGGCGCTGGCGGGCGTGATTGAGCCGCGCATTGAAGAAATTTTTTCACTGGTCCAGCAGGTGATCCGGGAGTCGGGTTACGAAGAGATGCTGTCTTCGGGCATCGTGATCACCGGCGGCAGCGCAGTGATGCCCGGCATGGTCGAACTCGGTGAGGATATCTTCCTCAAGCCCGTACGGCGCGGCATACCGCGCTATTCCAGCGCGCTCTCCGACATGGTGGCACAGGCAAGGGCCGCCACGGTGATGGGGCTGCTTGAAGAGGCCCGTCTGGCACGTGTTCGCGGCTACAAGGTGGCGCAGAAGGCGGGCAGCATGCACACTGCCTTTGGCCGGGTCAAGGACTGGTTTGTGGGGAATTTCTGATGATTGAATTTTCCAGCTTCAACATTTCCGGCTTCATGAGCCGCCGTTCGCATTGCAGCCATTGTGGAGGAGCCGATCCCCCAGCATGACGAGTCATGTCAAACAACAAAACCTTTGAAACTTTTTTGGCAACTGCAATTTCCAGACTGGAGGCTCCCCATGAGCATCGAAATGATTGAAATCGAGGAATTCAACCAGGGCACGCAGATCAAGGTGATCGGTGTCGGCGGTGGTGGCGGCAACGCTGTCGGGCACATGATCGACTGCGGCGTGCAGGGCGTGGAGTTCATCTGCGCCAATACCGACGCGCAGGCGCTCAGTCGCGGCAGCGCGCACAAGACCATTCAGCTGGGCAACAGCGGCCTGGGCGCTGGCAGCAAGCCCGACAAGGGCCGGGATGCGGCTGAACTGGCGGTGGACGACATTCGCAGCGCGATCGCGGGGGCACACATGCTGTTCATCACCGCAGGCATGGGCGGCGGCACCGGCACCGGTGCCGCGCCGGTGATTGCCCGCGTGGCCAAGGAGATGGGCATTTTGACTGTCGGCGTTGTAACCAAGCCGTTCGAGTTTGAAGGCGGCCGCCGCATGGCCAATGCCGACCTGGGACTGGCCGAGCTGGAGGCCAATGTGGACTCGCTGATCGTCGTGCTCAATGAAAAGCTGCTGGAGGTGCTTGGCGATGACGTGACCCAGGACGACGCCTTTGCGCACGCCAACGACGTGCTCAAGAATGCGGTGGGCGGGATCGCCGAGATCATCAATGAGTACGGCAACGTCAATGTGGACTTTGAAGACGTGCGCACCGTGATGGGCGAACCGGGCAAAGCCATGATGGGCACGGCAGTGGCCAGCGGCCCCGATCGCGCGCGCCTTGCAGCCGAGCAGGCGGTCGCCTGTCCGCTGCTTGAGGGCATCGACCTGTCCGGTGCCAAAGGCGTGCTGGTGCTGGTCACCGCCGCCAAAGGTTCGCTCAAACTGAGCGAATCCAAGCTGGCGATGAATACCATCCGCGCCTATGCCTCACCCGATGCGCATGTGATCTACGGTGCCGCCTACGACGACAAGCTGGGCGATGAGATGCGTGTGACCGTTGTCGCCACGGGTCTGAGCCGCCAGGGCGTGCGCCGCAACGCACCACCGCTGCA
>JAHFQQ010000165.1:0-6427 GCA_023259235.1 Polaromonas sp.
TTTGTCGGTGCTGGTGGTACGTGAATAGGGCCAGGGAGCCGTAACTGATCGGCTGGCGCAAGCGGCGGCACCCGATCATTCATCAACCGGGAGATTTCATGGATTTTCTGAACCACGATCTGGCGCACGAGTTTCCCCAGTACCTGCAAAAAATGCGAAGCCTCAAAGCCTCGGACGCACACTTTGCCAGTCTTTTTGCCAGGTACGACGCCGACAACCGCGCCATTGCCACCTACGAACAGGGGGTCGGCTCGATCAGTGATGAAGCCCTTGAGACGCTAAAGAAAAGGCGGCTCAAAATCAAGGATGACATTTACCAGATTCTCAAGACGACATAAGGCCGCCGACAGCCGGCACTGCCGCAAGTCAATGGGCATTCAGTCCCTGACGTCTGCCACTGGTTGCGCGCCAAAATCGGGCCGCGCCAGATAGCCCAGCACGCGGCTCGCTGCTTCGTCGGCAGATGCAAGTTGCCCACCGCTTTGGAGGCGTACGAAATTTTCCCGATCGGGAAAGTCCGCCTTGTCCGCGCCGCGCAACTGGCTCTGCATGTCAGTGTCGATCACGCCTGGCGCCAGTGCACAAACCTTGGCGCCATTGGACTTCAGCGCTTCATCCAGTGCCAGGCAGCGGGTGAAGTGATCCAGGCCCGCCTTGGCTGCGCAATACGCCGCCTGCGATGCCATGGCCCTGCGTCCCAGTCCCGAGGAAATATTAAGTACCTTGCGCTGAGCAGGCCAGTCCCCGGTAGCACGCAGAAACGCCGCCGTGAGTTGCATCGGTGCCTCCAGTCCGACGCGCAGGGCCCGGGCAAGGTCATTCGCGTCGGTTTCGCTAAATGGACTGATGCGAGCCAGCACGCCCGCGTTGTTGATGAGGGTGACGCTGGCCCAGGCCTTGCCGTCCGGCCCGTTCCGTGAGTTCGTCAACCAGCGTGCCAGCCGCTCACCAAGCACAGCGCTGTCGGCCAGATCATGGGTCCACTGCAGCAGCGCTGCACCCGAGAGCACCGCGTGCTGCATCAGCGTGTCCGGGGTGGTGCGCGAAATGCCGAGCACGGTGTGGCCCTGCGTGAGGAGTTGGCGGGCCATGGCCAAGCCCATGCCGCGCGATGAGCCGGTGAGAATGGTGAGGTGATTGTTCATCAGGGGCATGGTAGCCATAGTCATGCGGACCCGCCTTGCTAAAAGTCCGGAGCGCTTTCAAGGAGTAGCTGGGCGCCGCTGGCTGGGTGCGCAAACCGCAGCGCGCACGCATGGAGCAGCAGGCGACTCGCCCTGGCTTGCACGGCTTCCGGGCTATACAGCGCGTCCCCCAGAATCGGATGGCCGAACACCTGCAAGTGCACGCGCAACTGGTGCGACCGACCGGTGAGCGGCTCCAGCGCCACGCGTGTGCTGTCCGCATCTTCGTCATATGCCAGAGTTTGCCATCGGGTCTGGCTGGGTTTTCCGAGCACTGGGTCAATGACGCGCAGCGGGCGTCGTGGCCAGTCCACGGCGATTGGCAAATCAACCAGGCCCCAGCCGTCCGTGTTTTCGGCGGGCGCAAGGTGGCCCGCAACTACCGCCACGTAGCGCTTGTGGATGCTGCGGTTTTCAAAGGCGCGGCTCAGCGCGCGCTGCATGGCTGGGCCGCGCGCCATCAGTACCAGGCCTGACGTGGCCATGTCCAGGCGGTGCACGATCAGGGCATCGGGAAAATGCTGTTGCACCCGGCGGCTCAGGCAATCCTGCTTGTTTGCGCCACGCCCGGGCACTGAAAGCAGTCCGGCCGGCTTGTTCAGCACCAGCAGGCTTGCATCGGCATGGACAATATCAATGCCGGGCCGCAGGGAATCAGGCATGGGGTGGCGGGAAATTGTGAATCGGCGGGCTGGCGCGTTTCAACTCGCGCAGCATGAAGAGGTACAGGCCTTCAACCTTTGCGCGCGCCCAAGGCGCCCGGCGCAAGAACTTCAGGCTCGACGCCACGCTGGGATCGTGGGTAAAACAGCGGATGCTTATGCGCTGCCCCAGTTCCTGCCAGCCATAGTGATCAACCAGCGCGGTAACGATGACCTCCAGCGTGATGCCGTGCATTGGATTGCCCGGCTGCACGGTGGCGGGCCCGGCGGGCGCGGTCATGAACGCCCTATTTTTTCAGTTTTCCCCGCAACGGTACCTGGGTTACCACGGTCGGCCTGACGGCGTCTGGCGACACGGGTTTGGGTGGTGAAGTGTCCTTCTTGGGTTTCTTGACCATTTTGTTGTTTTGCTGACCTTTTGCCATGGCGCTCTCCAGTGGATTGGTGATGCGATTATCAGTGCAAGTCGATGCGGGTTTGGTGCTTCTGATGAATCGCCTTCAATAGTGTAGCCAGCTCGCTCGATCCGTGTGCTTCGTTGGTATGCGGTCGAGCTCCAGCGGTGTGGCGCGGTTGCCTGCAAGCTGCACAGATGGACAAAGGTGGCGTCCGAATCACCGGTGTAACCTGGGTGCAGCCAGGGTGGGGAAAGGCAGGAAGAACACCAGTTTTCTTGTATTTTTGGCGTGTTCCGGCGTGCCCGCACGAACCGTCAGGACGGTAGCAGCAGCACCACATCGGATGCCGGGTACGCTACGCAAGGGAGGATGCTGCCCGCCTGTTTTTCCTCTGCGCTCAGGCCTGGCCATTCGATGCGGTACACCACCTTGCCACTGGCGAGTTGACACATGCAATCGCGGCAGGTGCCGTTGCGGCAGGAGCCCGTCAGCGGCTGGCCTGCCAGTTCCGCGGCCTGTAGTAGTGGCAGGGAAGCAGGCGCCTTAAAATTGGGGCCTTGCCAGCCGATACGCGCGCGAAAAACCGCAGTTGCGCCAGCGTTGGGCTGTTTCGGGATGAGGAGCGTTGAATCGTCGACTGGCATGAGCTGAGGAACCCGGCTGTGTGGTGAAACGCACGAAGTCCCGAATTTACCCCAGGCTCGCCTTGCATCGCCGTGATTTGCGCGACAATTCTGCTCCTGCCGAAGCATTTTATCCAGTGATTCACGAGCGATTTTTTCATGTCAAGTTACTTAGTCCACCCTGCCTCAGCCCGCGATGCCAAAGCCATCGCCGAGATTCACGTTGCCGCCTGGCAAGCTGCCTATACGGACCTGGTACCTGGGGATTATCTGGAAAAGATGACTCTGGAACGGCGCCTGGCATACTGGCGTGAAGCCATTGAGTTCAGTGAACCGCAACTGCTGGTGGCGACCAAGGGTGACCAGGTTGTGGGGTTTGTGGGTTTTGACCGTTCACGCGATGCCGGCACCCGATCCACCGTCGGTGAAATCTGGGCCCTGTACCTGGCGCCGGCTCATTGGGGAAAAGGCGCGGGTCTGGCGCTCTGGGACGGCGCGCGCGAAGGCCTGAAGGAAGAAGGCTGCACCCAGGTGACGTTGTGGGTACTGCTGCGCAATGAGCGCGCCCTGAGGTTTTTCGAACGCGCCGCGGGCTTCAAGCGCGAAATGCCATCGCTCAAAACGGTTGCCTTTGGCAGTGCCAGGCTGGAAGAAGTGCGCCTTAAACGCACCGTGGATTGAGGCCTGCCGGGTAGCCGGCAGTCTGCGCCAGCAGGATCTGATGGTCGGGCCCTATTCCCATGGCCTGCGCCAGCGCATGGCGATCGATCCAGGCGCGAATCACGGTGGCCAGCCCAGCCGATGCGCAGTATAGGTACACATTCTGCGCCATCGCCCCCGCCGCCACCGAGGCGTATGACTCGCGCTGCGCCGCCGGCACCAGTTTCATGCGTGCGTAGTCGGCCACGAAAATCAGTTCCAGGGGCGCGCTGTCCACGAAGTCTTGGTAGCCGGTGACGCGCCGCACATCAGTTGCGCTGACCAACTGCAGTGCGTGGGTGGATGGGTCGTGGCGGTAAAGCCCCTCGGGTAGCGCCACATAAACATCGATCTCCTGCGCGTTCAGCGCGCTCGGGGCCGTGCGTCCGCCTAGTGCGGGTCGGTTCACACCGGCAGCGGCCCACATCAGGTTTGACAGGATCTGTGGCTCCAGTGGCGCGGGATCGAACTCACGCCGCGACTGACGCTCGCGCAGGGCCTGCATCAGTGGCATGCCTTCCGCGGTCTGCGGCGGCGGCAAGGACAGCACCTGCACAGCATCGCCCTGAGCAGGCTTTGGCGTGAGTTGCCCGATCAGGCCCAAAGCCATCTTGGTCAGCGTGTTCATGAAAACTCCTCGTGGGTGCACCGATGCATCCATCCCAGGCGCGCAGCCTCAGCGTGCCTTGTGCTGGATCAAGTGTCAGATCCTTGAACCGTCTGTTCTTCTTGGTCGTCATCCGCCTGGCCGAAATCATGCCACTCAGGATGGAACATTCACCACGCGTTCATCATCATCATCCGGGATCAGCGGCGCACCTTCGTCGGGGTTCACGGGCAACTCCAGACCGTCGTCGTCGTCCTCTTCCTCTTCGGGCAGCCCCTTGCGTGGCCGACCATGAGTTGCATTGATGTTTTTCAAGGCGGGTCTTGCAGTGATCATGATGAATCTCCTTGATCGTCTGGTGGTGTTGGTTCGCGCCGCATCGACTTTAAGGTAACGGATCCAGCCCACCCATCGGGTTGTTGCACAGCCGGATGACAAAACCGTGGGTAAAGAATACTCTGCTTGTCCACAGGGGCGTCTTTCTGCTCCGTGCAAATTCTGGATCACACGCTTTTTATAGTCAACACCACACCAGAGACTTTTGGCAGGTAGCCGTCCTGCAGACACGCAGCAACTCCGACCAGGAAACCGGATCGGCAGGTAAAATTTGTAACGGAGACCCTGTTGTCGGCAGCGATTCGAAGCGGCCGTGAGGGAAGTCGCTGGAACGCGATGGAATTGTCGCGTTTTCGTCAGGTGTAGAAAGACAAAAGGCCTGCACTAACGCGCAAGCCTGCGCTTTTATCTGCGGCCCGGACTTGTCGATTCCGGGAGCCAGGCATTGGATTTATTGCGTGACGCGACAAGGCATGTTGGCTTGTCCACTAAATTGGACTCCACAATGCCGCATCGTCACCCGGCAGCCTTGACTGACAGTACCGGACAGGAAACCGAAAGAAGAAGCTCTTGGGCAACGCTGCCCATGATTAGTTTGCCTACGGGGGAACGCTTTCTCAGGCCAATAATGAGCAGGGATACGTGCAGCGACTCGACCAGCCCCTCAATTTCTTCAACGGCATTTTTGCCTCTGACATACTGTTTAAGCTCTGTGTTAAGACCTGTGTTTGCCAATATCTGCTCGATTCGCTCGAAGTCTTGAACATCGGCAAATGATGGATCTTCCTTGCTGCCCCCAGGGCTGGCATTGACCACTACCAGATGTTCATTGCGACTTTTCGCAATTTCGATACCTTTATCCAGGGCGGCTTGACCCTCGGGGCGCGGCACATAGGCGACAAGTATTGTCATGAGTTTTCTCCTTTTACTTCATGGATATTGTGTCATGCCAGAACAACAATGGCCTGCAATTACTTGCAGGCCATTGATTTTTTATGACTTGTCAACCAGGTTCAACGACTTGCGGCAGGTTCGAGTGAAACCGCCGAACCAGGACTGAACCGAAACGGAAATGTCCCTGTTGAATATTTCGGCAGCAGTCGCCCATGGCAACAGCATTGGAATGTCTGGCGCATGAATCCACGTGACAAACTCCTCGATGCTCCGTTACCAGCGCCAGCCGACCTGGACACCCAGCGAATCTTGGTACATACGGATGGTTTCGTTGCCTGCGGGCATTTGGGCATTGAACATTGACGCGCCCGTGACAGAATTGTTCTGGGCGTGCATGTAAGCTACCGTCAAATCCATCGTGGGTGACAGCGCGTAGGTACCTCCCAGAGTGAAATGCGTGGTTACCACCCCCGGCGCGATGATGTTGAAGCTGACGTCGCGGCTCTGAACCGGATTGTCGGTCCTGTTGTACCCGGCACGCAGCGTCAGGCCCGGCATCGCCTCCCATTGCACACCCAGCTTCCAGACATTGACGTCCAGCCAGCCAAAGCCGGGGCCGCCCGACGATCCCAGCGGGGCCATGACGTTGCTCGGGTTGGCGATGGAGGGCACGCCAGCGTAGTTGATGCGCTCGTAGTCCAGCGCCAGCAAAACCGTGGGCGTGGCCTTGAAACTCAAACCCAGCGCATAGTTTTCCGGGATATCAAAGCTGCCTCCGCCTGCGAACAGGCCGGCATACTTGTCAAACTTGCCCATTTTGATCTTGGGCGAGTAGCTTGCCCCCACGCTTAGGCTGTCGCTGAGCTTGCCCATGTAGCCCAGCCGTACGCCTGCCCCGGTGCTGCGCGAATAGCCCTGGTCCGTCAGGTGGCTTGGGTCCTGGCTCATGGGGCTGAACGCCTGCAGGCCAAAGGCCTTGAACTGCTGGTACACCAGCAGCGGCGAGACGCCGAAGGAGTGCTGG